>USKS01000019.1 GCA_900555345.1 uncultured Eubacteriales bacterium | reverse complement strand
CAGCGCGCCCTGGCGGAAGCCCTTGGTCTTGGAGATCACGCTGTAGCGCAGCGAGACGGGGAAGTCCTTGCCGCAGGCCTTCTTGATCGCCTGCACGATCTCGACGGCAAAGCGGTAGCGGTTTTCAAACGAGCCGCCGTATTCGTCCGTGCGCTTGTTGACGTAGTGGAGCGTGAACTGGTCAAGAAGATACCCTTCGTGGACCGCGTGGACCTCGACGCCGTCGAGCGGAACGCGCGCGTACTCCTTGAGCGCGAACGTGACCTGGTCGACGAGGTTCTGGGAAACGGCGCTAATGTTCGTGCCGTACTCGATGACGACGTAAAGCTCGACGTGGACCCCGGCCTCGGTGCTCGAAACGACCACGCCGCGGCGCAGGCGCGAGGCGGGCAGGATCTTCGCGATGCCGTCGACGGCATTCGGAGCCGCCATGCCGACGACGCCGTAGCATTCGAGAGCCGCGTTGCCGACCATGTCGGCCAGAACGTCGTTGGCAACATGCAGGTTGCCAGGAATCGTTGTGCTCATGATGCTCCTTTCGCAACACGCGCGAAGCCTAATCGCCCGCGCGTAATCATCCAAAAAGGCAGTATAGCGCAAGGAAAAGCGCCCACGATAGCTGCCAGAACCCAGCGGCCGCTATTACACACGAAAAGTCCTTGAAACGAGCTGTCTGTTTGTGATATAGTAGTTAGGCTTTTTTGTCATCAACGGTTTTTAACCGGCACGTACACGGAGTTGAGAATTATGTCGAAGATTTGCGAAGTTTGCGGCAAGGCACCGTCTTTCGGTCGTAGCGTGAGCCACTCCCATCGAGTGACCAACCGCATGTTCCGTCCTAACATCCAGAAGATCACCGTTAAGGTTGACGGCAAGGTAAAGCGCGCCATTGGCACCACGCTTACCGTGTTTGCGTGTGTGGCGCTGGCGCTGACGGCGGGGAGCACTGCGCTCTGCCTGCGCACGGGGAGCGCGCCGTTTCTGATGATCGGCGCGCTGGGGACGCTTTTTGCCGCGCTGGGTGGGAAAAAGGGCTTGTCAAACCTGCGCAAAGCATGTAAAATGTAATGTTACGAGAACAAATCCAACGTCAGGAGATTTACTGTGGATAAGAGATTGGAACGCATCCTGCCCCGCGTGCAGAAGCCCGCGCGCTATGTGGGCGGCGAGTATAACGCGGTGGTGAAGGATCTTTCGCAGGTGGATACCCGCATCGCCTTCTGCTTCCCCGATACCTATGAGATCGGCATGTCGAACCTTGGCATGCGGATTCTCTACGGCGTGATGAACGAGATGCCCGGCGTCTGGTGCGAGCGGGTGTTCGCTCCGTGGACTGATATGGAAGAGGAAATGCGCAGTCACGGCGTGCCGCTTTACGCGCAGGAGTCCGGCGACGAGCTGAAGGTCTTTGACATAGTTGCGTTCACGCTGCAGTATGAGCTTTGCTATACAACGGCGCTGAATATGCTTGATCTTGCGGGCATCCCCCTTCGCTCCGAGGACAGAGGCGAGGAATATCCCGTTATACTTGCGGGCGGTCCGTGCTCATACAATCCCGAGCCCGTGGCGGATTTTATAGACATTTTTTCTATCGGCGAGGGCGAAGAGGCTCTGCGCGATCTGGCGGAGCTGTATATTTCCATGAAGGACAGCGGCGAGTATACGAAAAAGGAATTTTTGCGCTGCGCTTCTCATCTTGAGGGCTTTTATGTTCCGTCGCTGTATGACGTAAGTTATAACGACGACGGCACGGTAAAGGCTATCGAGCCGAAATATCCCGATGTTCCCAAAAAGATAAGAAAGCGCATAATTTCCGATCTTGACAGCGTTTATGTGCCAACGGAGCCCGTGCTGCCCACGGTCGAAACGGTGCACGACAGAATAACTCTCGAGGTATTCCGCGGCTGCATACGCGGCTGCCGCTTCTGCCAGGCGGGATTTGTAACGCGCCCCGTGCGCGAGAAAAGTCCGGACGTTCTGTGCGAGCAGGCAAAGAAGATCGCGGACTGCACGGGATACGACGAAATATCCATGTGCTGCCTTTCGATTTCCGATTATTCAAAGGTAAATACATTTACGGACAAGCTTTTGGAGTGGACAGACGACGAAAGAATAAATCTTTCGCTGCCGTCACTTCGCGCCGACAGCTTTACGGAAGAGCTTATGGCGAAGATTTCCACGGTGCGCTCCAGCACGCTCACATTCGCGCCGGAGGCGGGCAGCCAGAGGCTTCGCGACGTTATAAACAAAAACGTTACCGAGGCAGATATACTCAGAGCGGCGGGTGTCGCCTTCAGAGCGGGTAAAAACCAGGTGAAACTGTATTTTATGAACGGTCTGCCATACGAGACCGATGAGGATATAAAGGGAATCGCCGCGCTTGCGAAGAGCGTTATTGCCGAGTATTACAGAACAGATACGGGCGGCGGCAAAAAGCGCCCGCCGCAGGTAACTCTCAGCGTCGCCTGCTTTATTCCGAAGCCGTTTACGCCTTTCCAGTGGGAACGGCAGAACACTGCGGAGGAACTTGAGAATAAGCAGAAGCTGCTCATGTCGGAGATAAACGACAGACGCATCCGCTATAACTACCACGACGCAAAGGTCAGCCGCCTTGAGGCGGTGTTTGCCCGCGGTTCAAGACGGCTTGCCCCCGCGCTTGAAGAGGCGCAGCGGCGGGGAATGCGCTTCGACGCATGGGAGGAAGTGTTCGACTACGACAAGTGGATGGACGTATTTGAGAAAACAGGCATTGACCCCGCATTCTTTGCCAACAGGGAAATGGGCGAGGATGAGGTCCTCCCATGGGATATGCTGGACTGCGGCGTTACAAAAGAGTTTATGCTGAAAGAGAGAAAGAAAGCCGCCGCTGCGACGACTACTCCCTCATGTAAGGAAAAATGCTCGGGCTGCGGAGCAAATAAGCTCGTCGACCCCGAATACTGCCGCTGGTGCCCCGGACACAAAGAAGAGGACGCGGAGTATCTCGGTCAGAATATATCAAAGCCGGTGCTGCGCACACGCGAGGATACGTCCGCAAAGCGCGACGCAAGAGGGGCGGGTGCCGCCATCAATCCCGGCAAAAAGCCCGTAAAAACAGTAATATTCCGCTTCTCGGAGAGCGGAGCGCTTGTGTACGTTTCGCACCTTGACATTGCAAGGGCGGTCACACGCGCGCTTATAAAAACGAGACTGCCGCTGTATTATACGGAGGGCTTCAATCCCATTCCGAAGCTTACGTTTGCGTCTCCTCTGTCCGTGGGCAGCGGCGGCGAAAACGAGCTTGCCAGATTCAAGCTGTGCGAGGATGTGGACGATGAAACCGTGCTTGAAAAGCTGCGTGCCGCCATGCCCGAGGGCATATATGTCAAAGAGGTCTACAGCGCGGAGTCGAACTTCAAGCAGATAGCGTGGGCAGAGAACGTTATTGAAATGCACTGCGGCGCACGAGGCGCGGCGGAAAAGATAAATAAAAAGTTCGAAGGTCCCGTGAGCGTTCTGAAAAGAACGAAGTCAACGGAAAAAGAAATTGATATAAGTCCTCTTATCAAAAGCTTTTCCGCCGAGGACACGGATTTCGGTGTTCGCATAACCGCGGTTACCCGCGCCGACAGCTCCGACTACCTCAATCCCGAATACGTTGCAAAGGCGGCGGCTGAGATCGCCGACCCCGACGGCAGCGGATATTGGGAGATAACGAGAAAGCACTTTATGTTTGAGGACGGAACGTTGTTCCGCTGATGCTCAGAGTGCACAGACTGTATACAGAATAAGAAAAGCCCGACGGTGCGCCGTCGGGCTTTTCTCTGCCGCCGGAAAATGTTTCAATTGAATAGATATCGGGACCTACAATATGCCGTCAATGCTTATCCCCTCGGCAGTATACATACGGGAGAAGATACCGTAAAGCTTTGTAAGCAGCTCGGCATAGCGCTCTCCGTCGCCGCGCTCAATACTTGCCTCCAAAAGTGAGAGCGCGTCGTCTGCCGAATCGGTTTCTCTGTGATCCACACTGATACTTATAAATCGGCTGCAGCCGTCCCATTTTTTCCGAATCTCCGAAGCATCAGCGTCCGCCGCATCCTTCGGCATGGCGCGGCACATTTCGCATAGCTCGTACAGATCTTTTTTCACAAACACGCAGTTCACCGTCACCGCAGTGCACAAAAGTGCAAGCGTTATAAGCGCGGCAATAAAGCTTTTCATCTGCCGCTGTCCTCCTTTGTATCCTTCAGAATCAGCGTAATTGTTCCGGAATCGTTTACGGAGAAGAGAAAAATATCGTCCTTCTCAAGCGAGCGGCGGCGCAGCTCGCGCTCCAGCATCTGAGGGGTCCATCCGGCGCTTTGCAGATTGCGTGGGATAACGGTGCCATCAATTATCAGCGCGTGGGCAATGCCGTCCTCCCGCACATTTTTGCCCATGGCGCGCGGCGTCATGGGAGATACGGCGGCTTTCGGAAAAACGGAAAGCTTTCCGTTCTCCTCCATAATGGCATATTCCACATCCGAAATATCGGCAATGCCCTCCTGACGCAGGGCGCACAAAAGCTCGCTGAGACATAGCCGCTGCCTTGTAAGCTCCTTTTGCACAAGCTTTCCCCGACAGATTATCATGCTCGGCTTTCCCGTAAGCAGCACTTTAAGCTTCGGGTGGCGCAGCAGTACAAAGGAGATGATGACTTCCGTTGACAAAAGCAGAAGTATGGCGGCTATTGCGTATGCCAGCGGAATGTTCTTGTCCGTAAGCGGAGCCGCCGCAAGCTCCGACAAGAGTATCGTGACCGTAAGCTCCGACAGCTGCAGCTCTCCCACCTGCCGCTTGCCCATAAGGCGCATTGATATGACTATTATAAAGTAGACAAGTACTGTTCTTATAAATATAGTTATCATATACCGATTGTCGGCTGCGGAAAGGGAAAATATTCAAAAAAGTCTCCCAAAAGGGAGACTTTTTACATTAAAAATTTCTTATTCTGCTGCTTTTTGGAGCGGAGCGGCGCTGCCTTTCTTGGGAAACGTTTTGTGACGGACGTAAAGATAGACCGAGAAAAGCGCTATAAACGAAATTATCCACGAAACGGGGTAGGAGGCATACAGCACCGTCAGCGTATGATGATACTTGAAAACGGTGAGTATCCATATAACTCTCACTCCGCAGAAGCCGAGGACGGAAACGATAGTCGGCGAAACGGAGCGTCCCAGTCCGCACAGAACGCCCGTAAGCACCTCCATGAGTCCGCACAGGAAATACGGCGCGCATATCATTTTCATACGCTCAAGACCGTACGCGATAGCAAGCTCGGAGGTGGCGCTGTCGTCAATAAATATCTTCATAAGCTGACCGCCGCCGAGATACGCGCCGACGCCGAGGACAAGCCCGCATATAACAACGCTTGTGTAGCATATCACCTGTACGCGGCGTATCCTGTCAAATTTGCCTGCGCCGAAATTCTGACCTACAAAGTTCAGCGACGACTGATAGAAGCAGTTGAGCGCCTGGTACACATAGCTTTCAACGTTTGCCGCAGCAGAGCTGCCCGTTACGGCGACGTCGCCGAAGGTGTTCAGCGATGACTGGATAAACACGTTTGAAAGGGAGATTATCGTGCCGTGTATGGCATTGGGTATGCCGATATACATTATCTTTTTCAGCTTGTCGCGGTATATCTTGAAAGAAAGCTTTTCGATCTTGTATGCCGAGTCAGTGCGCTTCATATGTATTATAAGCATTACCGCCGACTGATACTGGGTAACGGTAGTGGCAAGTGCAACGCCGATAACACCGAGCTTGAAGACAATAACGAATATAAGATTGAGAACGACATTTGTCAGCCCGCTTACGCCGAGAATTATCATAGGCGTTTTCGTGTTTCCGATGGATCTGAGGACCGCGGCGCCGTAGTTGAAGAACATAAGCGCGGGCATACAGAGAAAATATATCTTCAGATAATCCGCCGCCATTGTCAAAAGGCTCTCGGGTGTGTCCATAAGTTCGAGCATCCCGCGGGAGAGGAAAAATCCGCCGACGGCGAGGATCGTGCCGCATATGGCGGAGAGGGATACGGATGTCGTAACCGTTTCACGAAAGCCCTTCATGTCGCCGGAACCGTAGCAGTGGGTGCACACAACGCTGACGCCTACCGAAAATCCTATAAACAGATTTACGAAAAGAGTGGTCAGCGCGCCTGTCGCGCCGACTGCGCCGAGCGCGTCGTTGCCTGCAAATCTGCCCACGACCACAAGGTCGGAGGTGTTGAAAAGCAGCTGCATAAGGTTTGTGAGAAACACGGTTGCGCTGAATATCAGTATTTTGGGCAGAAGAGGCCCGTTTATCATGTCAACTTCATTTTTTTTGCGTTTTGCAGCAGTCATGATACCTTCCAAAAACAGTATTTGCCGTTTCGGCGAACGGCTCTATTGTATACCATTCCGAAGTATAATTCAAGCGCGATTTTCTTTTTCTCCGTTTTGGCGGTTTTTACCGATTTTACCCATGACAATAGGGTACAAATGAACAATAAACATCAGCACTTCAGCGCGTGAAAGCGGACCGCGGAAAGGCGGATAATGAAAGAAAAAAGCCGCATTGCGGCTTTTTCAAAAACTATAAATTCTTTGCGATCTCAACATAGCTGTCATAGTATTCTTCCTGAAAACGGACGGCGCCTTCGGCTTCTTCTTTTGTAAACTTCATGTTTTCGGGCGCGGCGACAAGCTTGTCTTCAACGTCGTTCAGACGGTGTACTATTCCGATTATTCTTGCGTCGTACTCCGTAACGGGAGTGTCAACACCGAGAAGATAAACGTCAAGCTCCTCTCCGTCCCCGCCGAGAACGCCGGGGATATAGCCGTAGTTTATGGGATATATAAGCCCGGGGTGCTTTGGATGCTCGCTTCCTATGGGACGGTCCATCACGATGTGCACGTCTTTTCCGAGATACGAATATACAAGCGCTTTTCGGAGAGTATATTCAATAAAATCATGCTTTTTGCGAAGATATTCTTCGCGTCCGCCGCCTTGCGCGGACGCTGCCGCAAGCGACAGCTTCAGCGCCTCGTATTCTTTTGCGGCTTCGGGTGTAGCGTTCAGATAGTCTCTGAAGTTTATATAGTTTATCCACTGCATACTGCCGTGCGGCACAACGTGCACAAAGTGGGTCTGCAGATCTCCCGTGCCCGCATAATAGCTTCCCGCGGCGAAAAACAGCTGATCCATGTCCTTTGAGTCCTCTGGCAGATAGTAAAAGCCCGCGCGCTCAAGCTCTTTAGCGTGGCGCAGCACGCAGCCGTAGCTGTTTGCCGCAACCGCAATGTCGATTATGGGCTTTGCCATTATCGATCTTACGGCAGTGCTGCCCACGTGCTGTATGTCGCGCGCCCCGCCGCCCAGTATTTCCTTTAGTTTGTCAATAGTGCGCCGCGCTTCGGCTTCCCACTCGGGATCATGCTTTTCAAGTCTTACCGTACCTTTTTCAAGTCCTATCATAATTCTCACCGACCGTTTTTTCTTTATTATAGTTTACCCGCGTCGGTATTGCAACAGGTTTTTTCGCCTGCGGCTTTTTTGCGTGTATGAGCTTCGGCACAAGGTGAAAGAACAGGAGCAGTACAGAATAGATAACGATCGCGGCGGCGATCTCAAGGGGCAGCCCACAGCCAATATACGGTGCTGCGGCGCGCAGAAGCGAAAAGGCGGCGAAGGAACAGAGAAGCGGCATCGCCGCAAAGGATACTCTGAGGCGCGCGCCCGCGGCGCGTATCATTTTCGTAATGCTCATAACAAAATTGACGATCTCTGTAAGGTACACGCAGAATATGTAGCCGTAAAGTCCGAAGTGAGGCAGTACGGTCAACACGAGAATAAGAGAGAGGGCGGCGTCGATGATGTTGACCTTCATGCAGTATACCTGCTCGCCGATGCCTTTGAGAACGCAGTCTACCGCCGTGTCAAGATACATAACGGGGATGAGCGGGGCGATAAGCTTCGCGTATGCTCCGGCGTCGGCGCTCGAATATATTCGCTCTCCCAGTGCTTCGCCGCAGGAGAGAAACAATGCGCCGATAAATGCGGCGAATATAAGCGTCAGCCTGACGCACTGCTCGGCGATAAATCTAATGTCGCCGCGCCGCCGCAGAGCGGCTGCTTCAGACAGCTCGGGGATAAGCAGGGAAGCGGCGGCAGCCACCACCGACGACGGAAAAAATATGAGCGGAAACGTCATGCCGTGCAGAACTCCGTAGGAGGCGAGCGCCGCCTCACCGCTGCCGCCGAATTTTTTAAGCCCTCGGGGAATGGCAATATGCTCGGCGCATATAAGCCCCTGCCGCACATATGACCCCACGGCGGTGGGCAGAGCAATTTCGGCAGTCCTGCGAACGGCGCCGCCGTTTTTGTGCGCTCTGCTACACGGAGTACTGTTTCGCACACCCACGGCTTGGACTTCGCCGCGCCCACTGCCGCCATTGTTGCCCGAGGTCTGCCGCATTAGCCTGTGTCCGCCGCTTTCTCTTTTTGCATCCGCATTATCGGCAGTGCGGCTGCAGACATTCTCCTGCGCAGCGCACTCGGATCTTTTCTCCGTCCCGCGCTCATATCCCGCTTCGCACTCATATCCCGTCCGCGCGGCGCCCGCGCTCTCCTTTTCCGCGGCGCCCGCGCTCTCCGTTTCCGCGGTTTCCGCACTCTCCGACGCTTCGTCGCTGTGCTTTTTCGTGCACCATTCGCCGCGATCCGTAATATACAAAAGAAACGAGATGAGCAGCGAAGCGCCTTCGGCTATGGCACCGCCGCCGATGACTGCAAGGCAGGCGTACTCCTCGCCGCGCGGCATGAGATATACCAGCAGAGCGGAGATGAGCGATATGCTTATAAACTGCTCGCCTACGGAGATAAGCGCGTTTTTTGCAACTTTGCGAAGCCCCGTAAAGTACCCCGCAAGGGCGGAGGAGAGCGATATCGCGGGCAGGGCAGCCGCGGCTGCTCTCAGGGATGAGACCGTGCGTACATCATCAAGGGCATATATCCCTATAGGCTTTGAAAAAATAAAAAGCAGTACCGCCGCAAGCGTGCCGAAAAACAAACCGTACGCAATGCAGCCGCGCATTTCGCGCCGAAGCTCTCGCCGCAGCGCTTTTTTGTATATTCCGCGGGCTTTGCAGTCCGCCGCGCACTTTGACACCAGCCGCACCGCGGCAAGATTTACGCCCGACAGACACAGCGTGACGGCAAAGCCGTAAACGCTGCCCACAAGGGTAAAAAGTCCCACCGCCCCCGCTCCGACTTTTTTTGTCACATACGCCATAAAACTCACGTTCACGGCGCGCATAGCCACGCCCACAGCCGCAAGGAGCACGGAATTTATAATAAATTTTGTTCTGTTTTTCATAGTCACCCCGCAAACGCATAAATACCTGTAGATATTTATATATAAGAAAAAGGTAAATAATGCACCGCTGACCCGCCGCGCCGAGAAACTGTATTCGTCCGAGCGGCAAACGCGGCTATTTACTTTTTTTCGCCCGCATGGTATACTGTAAAAGCTAAAAGAAAAACACTTCGGGAGGATACGGTGAAAGCTTCGGTATATACGCTGGGATGCAGAGTGAACCAGTACGAGTCGGACGCGATCGCGGAAGATCTTTCGGCTGTCGGATTTGAAATAGTGCCGTTCGGCACCCCCTGCGACATAACGGTGATAAACACCTGCACAGTCACGGCGGAAAGCGACAGAAAAAGCAGGCAGTTTGTGCGCCGCGCCATGTCGTACAGCCCCGGCGGTAAGGTGATAATAACGGGTTGTTTTGCACAGGCTTCTCCCGATGAAGCAAAAAAGCTGGGCGCGGACTGCGTAGTGGGCAACGGCGAAAAGGACAGTATAAGCGATATTGCCGCTCGTCTTTTTCACGGAGAGCACCCGACACAGACAGTCGGCGATATTGAAAACGCCGCATACGACTCTCTGTCGGTGTCAAGACCGAAGCGCGTCCGAACCTTTGTAAAGATTGAGGACGGCTGCGAAAACAAATGTGCCTATTGCATAATTCCGCGTGCCAGAGGCAATGTGCGCTCAAAGGCACCGGAGAAGGTGCTCGAAGAGGTCCGCACGATCGCTGCGGCGGGCTGCGGCGAAATAATACTTACAGGCATCGAAACGGCGTCCTACGGCAGAGATCTCGGCGGTTACGGACTTGCCGAGCTTATTTGCGACGTTGGAAAAATCGAAGGTGTTAAGCGCTTGACGCTGGGCAGCCTTGACCCCTCGGTCATGAACAGGGCTTTCACTGAAAAGATCGCCTCAGTCCCCGCGTTGCTTCCTCATTTTCATCTCTCTGTACAGTCCGGCTGCACAAGAACGCTCAACCGTATGCGCCGCAAGTACACGGCGCAGCGTGTTATGGAAAATATGGAGATCGTGCGCGGCCTTATCCCGGACGCGGCCTTCAGCGCCGACGTTATAACGGGTTTCCCCGGCGAGACGGATGAGGACTTCGCCGAGAGCGTTGAGTTTTTCGAAAAAACGCGCTTTACCCATCTGCACATTTTTCCGTACTCCGTCCGCCGCGGCACGGAGGCTGAGAAAATGCCCGATCAGGTTCCGGAAAACGTGCGCCGCGAGCGCGCGGCGAGCCTTTCTGCCGTGCAGGAGAAAATTCAGGCAAAGCTCATAGAAGACTACATATCCGCCCATGCTGACGGCACCCGCCCCGTGCACGTTCTGTGCGAAAAGTGGGAGAGGGGCGTCTGCAACGGGCACACCGAGCATTTTATAGAGTGCAATATACCCTCCGACACCGATATGACCGGAATGATAATCGATACCGTGCTCGTTTCGGCGCACGGCGCAGTGCTGGATGGAAGAATGTCGGACAGCGTTCAAAATGCATAAAAAATATATAAAAATATCATATCCGCACTTGATTTTACTAAGTAAAAGTGTATAATAAGTGTATAAGGGAAATTTTGGCTTTGATATAATGCATTGCCGCGATTTCCATACTGAAAGGACGTACATAAAATACTATGAAGTGTATAGTAAACGGACGCGTGGTTCTCAGTGATCGCGTTGTCACCGGAAAAGCGGTACTTTTTGACGAAAAAATCGCGGATATTGTCGATACGGACAGTGTAGGCACGGAAAAATGCGAGATAATCGACGCCGATGGTGCATATGTTGCCCCCGGCCTTGTGGATATGCATATCCACGGATATCTCGGTGCTGATGTCTCCGACGGAGACCCCGAGGGCATAAAGAAAATGGCCCGCGGTATTGCCGAAAACGGCGTTACGTCGTGGTGCCCCACCACAATGACCGTCTCCGAGAAGGAGATACTTGCGGCATTCGACGCGGCACGTAAGGTCAGGGGCGAGAGCGAATACTACGGCGCAAGGATCCTCGGCATAAACTGCGAGGGCCCGTTTATCAACCCTTCCAAAAAGGGCGCGCAGGCTGAGGAGCATATCAAGCGTCCCGACGGGGATTTCATAATTAATAACGCCGACATACTCAAGGTATATACCGTCGCTCCCGAAATGGACGGCGCGCTTGAGTGCATCGAAAAGGTATATAAGGACGGCAGAGTGCTTTCTTCCATGGGTCACACCGGCGCAACGTTTGAAGAGGCAAAGGCAGGCATCGCCGCGGGCGTTCGCCATACAACGCACCTTTTCAACGCAATGACGCCCCTTATGCACCGCAACCCCGGCGTTGTGGGCGCGGCTCTCAGCGACGACAGAGTCAGCTGCGAGCTTATAGCGGATACCTTCCATGTAAACAAAGGGCTTTTCGGCATTGTCGCAAAGCTTAAGGGCGACAAGCTCTGCCTTATCACCGACTGCATGAGAGCAGGCGGTATGCCCGACGGCGATTACACTCTCGGCGGTCAGCCCGTTAAGAAAAAAGGCATACAGTGCCTTCTTGAGGACGGTACGATCGCGGGCAGCGTTCTGAAACTCAACAACGCCGTTAAAAATCTGTACG
>USKS01000018.1 GCA_900555345.1 uncultured Eubacteriales bacterium | reverse complement strand
TTATACTGTCTGCGCTGCTGCTTGCGGGGCTTGTGTGCATATCCTGCACGGATACCATGGGCAGTAACTATGACACGGAAGATAACGATACAGATACAACCGTGGAAGACACTACGGATGAGACCACCGAGGAAACTACGGAGGAGACTACCGAGGAGACCACGGAGGAAACAACCGAGGAAACTACCGAAGCTCCCGCAGACACTGCCTCGTCCGGCGGAGGACAGTCCACCGGCGGCGGAGGCGGCTCCGTCATAAACGGCGGAGGCGGCAGTATGTTCTCGGGCGGCGGCAGCGGATCGTCTTCCCCCGCAACGGGTCTGGGAGTTGTTCCTTACAACGCCTCCTGCAAGGGCGCTTACGAAGCACGCATAACCACTTCCACGGGTAAATCGCTTGTGCATACATATTCCGATTGCTCGACGGGCGGCGAGGATAATTCAAGCTCATATGCGTATATGCCTATGAAGAGCACGACCGTTTCCACAGACCCAAAGGCGGAGTATAACTCTCCCAAGGTGCTGCAGGGTGACATAAAGCCCGGGCTTTCCAGCGACGGCGTTTTGGTGGGCTATGACGGATATATGTTCTACAAGGACACGATCAGTGATTTTACCGGTCAGGGCTTTTTCCACGATGAGGTTTATCATCGCTCCGTGCGTATGCTCAAAGAAAGAAACGACTGGGCACAGGCAAACGGCAAAAAGTTTTACTTTGTTATTGCTCCCAACAAGAACACCGTATACCCGGACTACATGCCTGACGGCTATAAAATGGCGGATTACCGCCGCTATGACCAGTTTGTCGCGCTCTTAAAGGCTGCCGGCATTACGGCGATAGACCTGAGAGGAGCCATGGGCGCAGCTGTGAATGCATGCCCCGAGAGAAACCTGTACTACAAATTTGATACACACTGGAACAATCATGCGGGTTATATCGCTTATGAGACCACAATGAATATGATAAGACGCGATTTTCCGAATGCAGTGCTCCACTCCAGGAGCGAATATCAGATCAATTACTGCGAAACATATATGAAGGATGAGGCATACTACCTTGGTCAGTATGACTACTTCAAGGACTACGGTCCCGTTTATACGCTGAAGACCTATAACGGCGCGCGCCTTGTGGACTATGTTGCGCGCGAGGGCTGGGGACAGTTTGCGTTTGCATACGAAGAGACCTCAGGTGCAAACCGCGGATACTGCGACAAGCTCTACTGGTTCAAGTACCAGAACGATGCAAACTCATCTGCGCCGAATCTGTATGTTATGAGGGATTCGTACAGCATCGCAATGACGGCTTTTCTCAAGGACAGCTTTTACAAGAGCACTTACAACTGGACGTTTGCATTTGACGAAGCGGAGATCGAAAAAGCCGAGGCTGACGTTATCCTTGTTATCGTATCCGAGAGAAACCTTAGAAGCTACGTTAACAACAAGCCTGTTGTAGACTGATCAGAGAAACGGAGAGTAATTTATGAAAAAGATCTGTATTATTCTTGCGGCAATAATGCTTATAGGCAGTATGTTTACCCTTGCGTCCTGCAAAAAGACCGACAGCGGCGGTGACACCACCGACGGTGACGCTGTAAAGCGTTCTCTTGACGATGTTGATCTTCACGATATAGTGAAAGCCGTTGACGATGTTCTGCCCTACGACGGGCTTGTGGGCGGATTTACCTACAAAGAGGACGACGCGGATGAGCTTGCATACACGCTGTACTATCTGTGGGATGCCGACTGCTTTGAGAAGATAACGGACTATGTTTACACAAGCCCTACGGATTACAACCAGACGCTGGCGATATTCCGCTTCGACGATACGGCGACCGAGGACGATATAAACGAAGTTAAAAACGTTGTAAACGAGGGATATATATCGGGTCGTGCTTCCGCACTGCAGATGTATTTCCCGGAGCAGTACAAGATAGTTTCATGGCAGTACGAGCATCAGGACGCGATATGGCGCACATACGACCACACGCTTGTACTTGTTATGTACAACGACAGCGAGGCGACCGCGGCTTGGGACGCAATCGACGCACTGCTTAAATAAGCGAATAAAAAGCAAAAAAACGGCTGCTCGGCAGCCGTTTTTTTGCTTTTTTGGCAGGATTTTTACAAGTGTATGAATAATACTTTTGCCTTGGGTCAAATTTGTTTTATATAACTATTTACATATGCTTAGAAAATGTGGTAAAATATAATGTAATGTGTGATCCGCGCGCGGAAATACATATGCGCGGCGCGGCGGCGCCGCAGCCGCCGAAAAAGCTATGGGAGGGTCTTAAATGGGAAAGTTTACGTCTGCCGTAATACTTGCTGCGGGCAGCGGAAAGCGCTATGCTTCCGATGTCAGAAAGCAGTTTGATAAGCTTTGCGGCGTACCTTGCATAATTTATACTCTCCGTGCTTTTGAGGCTGCACAAACAATTGATGAAATAGTTCTTGTGGGAGACCGCAAATCGCTTGCCGACGTAATAGAGGCAAGCGGAGAAGAATTCAAAAAACTGCGGCGAACGGTCGAGGGCGGAGAGACGCGTCAGCGCTCGGCGACCCTCGGTTTTGACGCAGTGTCCCGCAAATGCAAGTATGTTGCGCTGCATGACGGCGCCCGCTGCCTTGTAACGCCGGAGATAATAGACAAAACGGTTTCGGCGGCGTACAAATACAGAGCGGCTGCTGCGGCGCACGCCTGCTCCGATACTGTCAAGACCGTATCAAAGGGCGATTTTGTAAACAGGACTCTTGACCGCGGCGAAATATGGACGGTGCAGACGCCCCAGGTGTTCGATGCCGACGTATACAGAGTTTCGGCGTATATGGCTATACGCGACGGCGCGGAGGTGACGGACGACTGTATGCTTGCCGAGCGCCTCGGCTTTGATGTAAAGCTTATAGAGTGCGGCAGGGAAAATATGAAGCTCACAGAGCCCGGTGACAAGCGGCTTTTTGAGGCAATACTCGGCGCCCGCGCGGAGTCTGCCGAAAAGCACTGACTGTGACGGACGCCCGCGTAGATTTACCGTCAAGGCGGCAGTACCTGTCGGGGACGACGCGTAAACGTGACGGACACCCGCGTATACTGACTGCGGGCGATCTCCGCGCGGCGGCTGAGGCGCCGAAAGCGCAGGCTTCGGCAGTAGTTTATAAAATAGGTTTCAGAGAAAAGAGGGCGGTTATGAGAATAGGCCACGGATATGACGCGCACCGCTTTGCGCCTGCAAGAAAGCTTGTGCTCGGCGGCGTGAACATTGACTATATAAACGGGCTTGAGGCTCACTCCGACGGAGACGTGCTGTGCCATGCCGTTATGGACGCGCTTCTCGGCGCGGCGGGTCTCGGCGACATCGGCGCGCTTTTTCCCGACAGCGACGACTCCTACAAGGATATATACAGCATGCTGCTGCTTGAGCGGGTGTGCCGCCGTATAAGAGAGGCGGGCTTTGAGATCGAGTATATCGACTCTACCGTTATCGCGCAGGAGCCGAAGCTGAAGCCTTATATTGACGAAATGCGCCGCACTATCGCGCGGTACGCGTCCGTTGACGCGTCCCTTGTAAACGTAAAGGCGACGACTGAGGAGAGAATGGGCTTTACGGGCAGTCTTGAGGGCATCGCCGCCCACGCTGTGTGCCTGCTGAGATAAAGAGACACGTCGTGTTTTCGGCGCTCGGGTATATATGTGATTGCGCCTTTTCACCCTTATAACAAAAGGCCGCCGCGACTGCGGCAGCCCGTTTATGTGAACCGACGGCACGGCGGCACATAAGCTGTACTTCCTTTATTTTCAACGTCCGCCGCGCGCCGTCGGTCATACTGGTTTATGACAACTTTCGTTGTCAATATCATGATATGGGCGACCGAGGCGAGGCGTGAGCACGGCGGAGCGGTGCCGATCGGCAAAATGCGCCGCTTTCGGCGGACGCGTCTCAAAAGCTGGCTTCGTGCGCCGCCAAATGACCGGATAAATTAAATTAAAAAATTTCGGCTGCAGCCGCAGCGCACCGTGAATATCACCGGCAGCGCATTTGTGCGGCGCGCGTCCGATTTATATAAGAAATCAAAAGAAGAGGCAAAACCCATGAATATTTTAACTTCTCCCAGCCTGTTTGCGGCTGATCTTGCGAATATCGAGTCTGAGGTCAGACGAACCGAAGAGGCGGGAGCCGACCTTATACATTTCGACGTAATGGACGGTGTGTATGTCCCCAACATCAGTATCGGCTTTAAGGTGCTGAAAACCGTCAGAGGACTGACGGAGCTTCCTCTGGACGTACATATGATGACTGTACGTCCCCAGGACTATCTTGAGCGCCTTTCCGAGTGCGGCGCGGACATAGTGACCGTTCATAATGATATAGCCGATGAGGAAACCGTCAGAAACATTCTGAACGACATACATTCGTACGGCATGATGTCCGGGCTCGCTCTGCGTCCCGACGTCAGCGCGGACGCGGTGTTGCCTTTTCTGGACGCTGCGGACATGATACTGGTAATGACCGTAAATCCCGGCTTCAGCGGTCAGAAATTCATGGATATGTCGGAGAAGATAAAAACCGTGCGCGACTACATCGGTCTTGACACTCTGAGCATTGAAGTGGACGGCGGCATCAACGCCGCAACTGCGCGCATCTGCGCCGCGGCGGGCGCAAACATATTTGTGGCGGGCAGCAGTGCGTACGGCGCGCCCTCCATGAAGGATGCCCTTGACGGCATAAAGTTTGCGGCTCTTGCCGCAACTCCCGAGTAATATCGCTGTCCCCGCTTTCCGGGGGAAGTGCTTTTTCTATAAACCGACACGGAAAGGAGCGTGCCGTGATGATCGCAGAGGTCAGAAGACTGCTTGATGAAAAAAAGTATAAGGAGCTGCGCGAGCTTTTGTGCTCCGAGGCTCCCGCCGATGTTGCGAAGCTGTTCGAACAGTTTCCCGAGGATGAGCTTCCTCTCATGTACCGTCTTTTGCATAAGGATTTTGCGACAGACGTGTTCGTTGAGATGGACACGGATCTGCAGCAGGCGCTTATTGAGTCCTTTACGGACAGAGAGCTTGAATATATCGTCGACGACTTGTTTCTGGACGATACCGTCGATATTATAGAGGAAATGCCCGCCAATGTGGTAAAGCGCATCCTGTCCCACGCCGACGCTGAAAAACGGCGGCAGATAAACCAGATACTCCATTATCCCGAGGACTCTGCGGGCACGATCATGACCACGGAGTTCGTGGAGCTGAAAAGCACGTTCACGGCGGAGGACGCATTTAAGACGATACGGCGTACCGGTCTTGAAAAAGAGACCATATACACCTGCTACGTCACGGACGACAAGCGTGTGCTTATAGGTGTTGTGACCGTCAAGGATATGCTGCTTGCGGGCGAGGATGCCATTATCGGCGACATCATGGATACAAAGCCCATATATGTTTATACGGACGACGACAAGGAAGACGTGATGAAAGCCATGACGAAGTATGACTTTCTTGCCATGCCTGTCGTTGATAAGGAAACGCGCCTTGTGGGTATCGTAACCATCGACGACGCAATGGACGTCCTGCAGGACGAGGACACCGAGGATATCGAGCTTATGGCGGCTATTACGCCGTCCGACAAGCCGTATCTGAAAACAGGCGTTTTCGAAACATGGCGCAGCCGTATAATCTGGCTTATGCTGCTCATGGTATCCGCCACGTTCACGAGCCGGATACTTACCCATTTTGAGGATGCGCTTGCGTCGCTGCCCATACTGGTGGCGTTTGTGCCGCAGCTTATGGACACGGGCGGCAATGCCGGCGGTCAGGCATCCGTTTCCGTCATACGTGCCCTGTCTCTCGGAGACATCCAGATGAAGGACTTCATGCGCGTCCTGTGGAAGGAGTTTCGCGTGGCGCTGCTTTGCGGTCTGACTCTTGCCGTTGTCAACTTTGTAAAGATGATGATATTTAACGATGTAAGCCGCTCCGTTTACGGAGTAAGTATGTCACTCATTATCAGCGCCGTCGTCTGCGTGACCATAGCTCTTGCCGTTGTAATCGCAAAGGTGATAGGCAGTATGCTGCCCATACTTGCGAAGCGTATCGGCTTTGACCCTGCGGTCATGGCAAGCCCGCTTATTACGACAATAGTCGACGTTGTGTCTCTTCTGGTATATTTCCTCATATCAACAACCGTTTTGTCCCATGCGGGGCTTGCGCTGTAACATTATTTACCCCGCCGATAAAGCGGGGTAAATGTGTTCTTCGACACCTCGGAGAACAAAATCGTAAAATTTCAGACAATTACGGTATAATTGTCTATGGAAATATTATTTTCAATTTGATAGAATATTTTTGCAGGATGGGGAAGTGTTGCATATGCTTCTTCAATGCTTTGCCGAATGGGGGGATCATGTAAATGGGAGCTGCTTTGGGCTGCGCGGCAATGGGATATTTTGTCGGCTGCATAAACCCGTCGTACATATTTGCAAAGCTCCGCGGATTTGACATCCGCAAACGCGGCTCTGCCAACGCGGGCGCCTCCAACGCGTTTATTACCATGGGCAAGTTCATAGGGATCATATCCGCGCTGTTTGATATTTTAAAAGCATTTTTTGTGACTAAGCTCTGCGCTCACATTTTTGAAAACTTTACACTTGCGTTTTCACTGAGCGCCGTATTCTGCATACTGGGACACATCTTTCCCGTTTATATGAAGTTTTCGGGCGGCAAGGGCCTTGCGTGCCTCGGAGGAATTATTCTCTCGTACGACTGGCGCGTTTTCCTCATTATGCTTGCGGCAGAGATCATTGTGGTGCTTGTGACCGACTACATATGCTTTGTACCCATAACGGCATCCGCTGCTTTTCCCGCTATATACGGGATACGCACGGGGGATACTTGGGGCACGCTGCTTTTTTCGGCGGCGGCTGTTGTGATAATACTTAAGCATATAGAAAATCTTGTGAGGATAAAGAAAAAGACCGAAATGAAGTTCAGCTATCTGTGGCACCGCGATGAAGAGGTCGAGCGTATGTCCCAAAGCGGGGCATATGCCCCCGACGGTTCGGAAGCCGCAAAGACTGATGTCGATGAAAAGTCACTTGACGATAACAAGACAAATGAGGACTCCGACCGCGGCGAAAGCGGCGGAGACGGCAGCGGCGCAAAACATAAAGAGAAAGTATAAAAAGTTCGGCGGAGGTAAAGCTGTGAAAAGAGAACTGGGAATTGCGCTGCGGGCTTGCGTGCTGCCTGTGCAGTGAAAACGATCACTGCCTCGGCTGCAGCTCTGCGCAGTGTCCCGACAAGGATTGGTGCGAAAACAGAAAGTGCTCCATAGAAAAAAACTGTTCTCATTGCTACGATTGCGGGGAGAACTGCAGAAAAGGTCTGCTTTCAAAAATAAAGCCGTACGGTTTTACTCTGTTTATTAAGAAATACGGTGAAGAAGAGCTTCTGAACTGCCTTGAGAGAAACGAGAGAAACGGGGTAGTATATCACATAAGCGGGATAAACGGCGATTATGATGAATTTGATGATGTCGAAGAGCTGATCCGCTTTATTAAAACCGGAAAAAGATAAACATATGATAAATCCGGGGCATGACGCCCCGTCGCGTCATGCCCCGAAAAAATGTAAAAAGGCTTTGCCGCAAACGCGGCAAAGCCTTTTCGTTCTGTTTAATTACTCGTCGGTGTCTTCGTCGTCATCGTCGAGAATTTCTTCGTCGTCGATGTCGGAGTCAAAGTCATCGTCGTCGCTGTACATTTCGCTGGAGGTCACGATATCATCGTCATCGTCGGTGTATGCGTCTACATTCTCCGAGTCGACAGTGTCGTCATCCTCGCGCTCGTCTACCGCAACGGAGCCGTATTTAGCGTAGAACTCGTCGTCCTCTGCCGTGTTGACCTTCTTTACCTGAATGTCATTGTAGCAGGGCATACCTGTACCGGCAGGGATGAGCTTACCGATAAGGACGTTCTCCTTGAGTCCGAGCAGGTGGTCAACCTTACCCTTGATAGCAGCCTCGGTGAGGACCTTTGTGGTCTCCTGGAACGATGCCGCGGACAGGAAGGACTCAGTCTGCAGAGAAGCCTTTGTGATACCGAGAAGCACGGGTTCTGCGGTCGCAAGCTGCAGATCTCTCTCGCCTGCGTCGATACGTGCCTGAATTTCGGCGTTTGCGTCGATAAAGTCAAGCTTTTCAACGTTTGTGCCGGGGAGCATATCGGTGCTGCCGGGATCGTCGATGCGCATCTTTCTCGTCATCTGTCTTGCGATAACTTCGATGTGCTTATCATTGATTCCGATAGACTGGCTGGAGTAGACCTTCTGGACCTCGAGAATGATATAATCGTATACCGCGTCGATGCCGCTGATGCGGAGAATATCCGCGGGGCTCTTGTAGCCCTGCGTCAGCTCCTGACACTTGACTACTGTATCGCCGTCGTTTACGATGATCGTTGTGCCGAAGGGAATGGGATATTCCTTTTCCTCGCCGGTCTCGGGGTTGGTGATAACTATATTGTGCAGCTTTTTGACGTCGCGTATCTCGACCTTGCCGCCGAACTCTGCAACGACTGCCGTCTTCTTGGGCTTTCTTGCCTCAAACAGCTCTTCAACTCGGGGCAGACCCTGTGTAATATCGCTTCCCGCAACGCCGCCGGTATGGAACGTTCTCATGGTAAGCTGTGTACCGGGCTCGCCGATGGACTGTGCGGCTATGATACCGACAGCCTCGCCGATATTGACGGGCTTGGAGTTTGCAAGGTCGGCGCCGTAGCAGTGCGAGCAAACACCGTGGCGTGCTTTGCACTGGAGGACGGTTCTGATGTTGACTTCCTTGATGCCGGCAGCTTCAACGGCTTTCGCCTGAGCCTCGGTTACCATGGTGTTGTCGGGAACTATGACCTCGCCGGTGGCGGGATCAACAACATCGCCGATAACGTATCTGCCGAAGATCCTGTCGGAAAGCTTTTCGATGGTCTCGTTGCCGTCCTTGATCTCGGAAACAATGATGCCGTGGCGCGAGCCGCAGTCTGTCTCGCGGATGATGACATCCTGGGAGACATCGACCAGACGTCTGGTAAGGTAACCGGAGTCTGCGGTCTTAAGAGCGGTATCGGAAAGTGATTTACGCGCACCGCGGGCTGCGATGAAGTACTCCAGGATATTCAGACCTTCACGGAAGTTCGATTTGATCGGGATCTCCATGGTCTTACCGGAGGTAGCGAACATAAGTCCGCGCATACCTGCCAGCTGTCTCATCTGAGTGATGTTACCGCGGGCACCGGAGTCTGACATCATCTTGATGGGGTTGTAGCGGTCAAAGTTGGACTGAAGAGCCGCGACAACGTCGTCGGTGGTCTGGGTCCATGTAGCGACTACGCTGTTGTAACGCTCCGTATCGGAGAGTTTACCGCGCATATACTCCTTATGGATCTGATCGACCTTTTTCTCAGCCTCGGAAACGAGGGTGTATTTCTCCGGCGGGATCGCCATATCCGCAACGGAAATGGAGATGGACGCCTTTGTGGAGTACTTGTAACCCATTGCCTTGATGTTATCAAGCATTTCTGCCGTTACCTCAAAGCCGTGGTACTTGATGCAGCGGTCGATTATCTGACCGAGCTGCTTCGAGCCGCACTGGAAGGTTATCTCAAGGTCGAAGAACTTATCGGGATCGCTTCTGTCAACGTAGCCCAGATCCTGAGGGATAGGTCTGTTGAATATAAGCAGACCCATTGTAGCGTCGATTATCTTGGACTCCGTCCTGCCGTCGCGCTCTTTGAACACGCGCACCTTTATGGGGGCGTGCAGACCGATGATGCCGTTCTGATAAGCCATCATAGCCTCGTCAAAGTCGCGGAACACCTTGCCTTCGCCGGGCTCGCCCGCGCGGTCAAGGGTAAGGTAGAAGGAGCCGAGCACCATGTCCTGAGAAGGAACGGTGATGGCGCGTCCGTCAACGGGCTTCAGCAGGTTGTTGGCGGAAAGCATGAGGAAACGAGCCTCTGCCTGCGCCTCTGCGGAAAGGGGCACGTGTATAGGCATCTGGTCGCCGTCGAAGTCCGCGTTGAACGCCTTACAAACCAGAGGATGCAGCTTTATTGCGCGTCCCTCTACAAGTACGGGCTCGAACGCCTGGATGGACAGACGGTGAAGTGTAGGAGCACGGTTAAGAAGAACGGGATGCTCTTTGATAACGTTCTCCAGTGCGTCCCAAACCTCCGGGCTTGCCTTTTCGACCTTTTTCTTTGCGTCCTTGATGTTGGCAGCCTTCTGGGTCTCGTGCAGTCTCTTCATGACGAAGGGCTTGAACAGCTCAAGCGCCATTTCCTTAGGCAGACCGCACTGATAGATCTTAAGGCTCGGGCCGACAACGATAACGGAACGGCCGGAGTAGTCAACACGTTTACCGAGCAGGTTCTGACGGAAACGTCCCTGCTTACCGCGGAGCATCTCGGAGAGAGATTTGAGAGGACGGTTATTGGGACCGGTGACGGGCTTGCCGCGTCTGCCGTTATCAATAAGCGCGTCCACTGCCTCCTGGAGCATACGCTTCTCGTTGCGAACGATTATCTCGGGAGCACGGTATTCTATAAGTCTCTTAAGACGGTTGTTGCGGTTGATGACCCTGCGGTACAGATCGTTCAAATCACTTGTCGCGAAGCGGCCGCCGTCAAGCTGTACCATGGGGCGGATATCCGGAGGAATTACGGGGATAACGTCGAGGATCATCCACTCGGGCTTGTTGCCGGACTTTCTGAATGCCTCAACTACCTCAAGGCGCTTTATGATACGAACCTTCTTCTGTCCGCTTGCGCGGGAAAGCTCGTCTTTGAGCTCTGCCGAAAGCTTTTCAATGTCAAGCTCGGCAAGCAGCTCTTTGACAGCCTCGGCGCCCATGCCGACGCGGAAGTCGTTCTCGTAGCGTTCGAGATAATCTCTGTATTCCTTCTCTGTAAGAAGCTGATATTTTGAAAGGGGAGTCCTGCCGGGATCAATTACTATATACGCCGCGAAGTAAAGAACTTTTTCCAGGTGGCGGGGAGAAATGTCCAACAGAAGTCCCATTCTTGAGGGAATGGCTCTGAAATACCAGATGTGTGAAACGGGAGCGGCAAGCTCGATGTGACCCATGCGCTCACGGCGGACCTTCTTCTGAGTTACCTCAACGCCGCACTTTTCACATATCTTGTTTTTATGACGAATACGCTTATATTTGCCGCACAGGCATTCCCAGTCCTTTGTAGGTCCGAAAATGCGCTCGCAAAACAGGCCGTCGCGCTCTGCCTTAAGTGTGCGGTAGTTTATGGTTTCGGGCTTTTTGACTTCGCCGTAGGACCATGAGCGTATCATCTCAGGGGAGGCCAATCCGATTTTAATAGAATCAAATGTATTGTGTTCCATCGGCAAATTACCTTCTTTAGTAAATTTTGTAGGGTACAACTCGCTCATCAGAATTCGTCGTCACTGTCGTCGCTGTCTGAATAGAAGATGCCCTGAGCGTCAGCCTGACCGTCGAAGCTCTCGGCGGAGAGGTGATCGTACACTTCGTTCTCATCGGCAACGGTGCGGCCCACGTCGTCGTCACGAACACGGTCGATAAAGCGGTCGGGACGCATATTGGAGCTTTCCTCATCGTCGCCGAGCTTCGCGAGCTCGATCTCGTTTCCGTCCTCGTCCAGAACCTTGATGTCCAGTGCCAGAGCCTGCAGCTCTTTAACAAGCACCTTGAAGGATTCGGGAACGCCGGGAGTGGGGATATTCTGACCCTTGACGATAGCCTCATAGGTCTTGACACGTCCGGTGACGTCGTCACTCTTGACGGTCAGTATTTCCTGAAGTGTATAAGCAGCGCCGTAAGCCTCCAGCGCCCAAACCTCCATCTCGCCGAAACGCTGACCGCCGAACTGAGCTTTACCGCCCAGAGGCTGCTGCGTGATGAGGGAGTAAGGACCGGTGGAACGTGCGTGGATCTTATCGTCTACCAGGTGATGCAGCTTGAGATAGTACATAATGCCGACGGTAACGGGG
>USKS01000017.1 GCA_900555345.1 uncultured Eubacteriales bacterium | reverse complement strand
GTCAAGCAGCAGCGAGCCGTGGCCGCCGCAGGAGATGATGACGTTGCGCGCGCCCTCCTCGTGCAGCTTGTGCGCGTAGGGCATGCACTCCTCGGGGGACTCGATGCTGACGCCGTAGATGCGGCCGACCTCGTGGTTGTTGGGGATACCGTAAAGGGTGCCGTCAAGGGTCGCAGCCGTGAGGAAGTCGGGGAAAATGTATGTATTGAGCACTTTGGAGTTGCCGGTAAGTTCCTCATTAAGCTCGGAAAGCAGAAAATTCTCGGCGTAATAGTTGAAGTCGGACTCACCGCGGACAAGGAATATATCGAGCTGGTTTTTCTCGACATTAGTATATCCGGTCGCTCCGCGCACAACAAGGCTGAGATCGCCGTCCATGTTGGGGTTTTCGTAAGCGGTGGTCTCGTCCACAAGGGTCTCACCGTTCTTTGCGGCTTCGATCTCGGCTTTTCTTCTGTCGATAGCCTGCTTATCCTCGTCCTGAACGCGCTTCTGGATCATGAGAAGTCTGTCCTTGATGACCTGATCGTACTGAGATGTGGGGATGGCATAAAGCTTTACGGCGGTGTCAAACTCTGACTGGGTAACAGCATTTATTGCCTCTTCGACAGCATATATCGCTTCCTCTGTGGTATCATCGGAAGTAGGCACCCACAAAGTGAGAGTCATACTTGAACGGTCAACAGCAGTATTTGTACCGTCGCCGGTAGTATCGGTCTGAGAATTATTGCTTACATCTTCGCAGCCTGCGAACATTCCGCAGGTAACTACTGCGGCGATGCACAGCAATATACATACGAGCTTTCTTTTCATCGGGATCCTCCTTAGCGCAGAACGCTATATAACATTATGTATTTTACATCAACACGGGGTGTATGTCAAGTTAATTTTTGGCTATACAGGCTGAATATACATAATTTTCAAACACTTCACCGTATATTCATATTTAACCTATGTCACATCAGTCAAGGAAGTCCTTGAGTCTCTTTGAGCGGCTGGGATGACGGAGTTTTCGCAGCGCTTTTGCCTCTATCTGACGTATACGCTCTCTTGTGATGTTGAACTCCTTGCCGACCTCTTCGAGAGTATGCGTTCTGCCGTCGTTAAGGCCGTAGCGCAGCTTCAGCACGTGTTCTTCTCTGGGGGTAAGGGTGTGGAGCACCTCTTTGATCTGCTCGCGGAGCATGGCGTAAGACGCCGCGTCCTGCGGAGCGGGAGAATCGTCGTCGGGGATAAAGTCGCCCAGGTGACTGTCCTCCTCCTCGCCGATAGGCGTTTCGAGAGAGACGGGATCCTGCGCAATCTTCATGATCTCGCGAACCTTTTCGGGCGACATACCTATCTTTTCGGCAACTTCATCGGGAGTAGCCTCATGACCCAGCTCCTGCAGAAGCTGACGCTGATAGCGGGAAACTTTATGAATGGTCTCCACCATGTGTACGGGTATACGTATGGTGCGCGCCTGATCCGCGATAGCTCTTGTTATAGCCTGGCGTATCCACCATGTAGCATATGTGGAGAACTTATAACCCTTTGTATAGTCGAACTTTTCAACGGCTTTCATTAGACCCAGGTTGCCCTCCTGGATAAGGTCGAGGAAGAACATGCCCTTGCCCACATAGCGCTTTGCGATGCTGACGACAAGTCTCAGGTTTGCCTCTATAAGCATCTGCTTTGCCTCTTCGTCGCCGTTTGCCATTCTCTCGGCGATCTCAAGCTCTTTTTCGGCATCGAGCAGCGGCACCTTGCCTATCTCTTTGAGGTACATTCTGACGGGGTCGTCTATGGCAAGACCCTCCTGCTGGAGCATCTTTTCCATGTCCTCGGCGCTTTCAAGCTGCTCGACCTCAGTCTCGATCTCTTCAAACTCGGCGGGATTTTCGTAGCTTATTACCTCTATGCCGTTAGCTTCAAGCTGATCGTAGATCTTCTCGATCTGGTCAATATCATAGTCGGCAAACTCGATCGCCTCCATGATATCGGCGTTTGAAAGCGAGCCTTTGGCCTTTCCCTTTTCGATAAGTGCTTTTACGTCAAGCGGCTTTTTTTCCTGTTCCATATCCATATACCTCTTTTTCGGTTTATTTACTGTATTTTTCGTTTTCTTTTCTGCGGCGCTCGATTATGCTTCTCAGATCGTCTCCGCCGCTTTTCTCTTTCAGCTTTTCCGACATTTCCCGCAGGCTGCGGGCGTAGTCGGCAAATATCTGCGGACTGTCGGAGAGCTTTTTCCTGTCCGCGATCATTTTTGCCGCCCGTGAGACCTCGTCCTGCGTAAACGTTTCGGAGAGCATTCCGAAATCAAAATCATCGGTCTCGGTGACGGCACGGTACAGCCTGCGGTTGAGATCGGACGAAAAGCACTCTTCAGCAAGAAGCCCTCCGTCGCGCGCAAGCTTTATATACTCGGGGCGCAGAAGCATCATGCCTATGAGCGCGCATTCAAGCTTTACGTTGCCCGGCGCTTTCGCGAAATCGGGGTCTACCCTGTCGCCGATGCCGGAGGTTATTCTCACAACTTCCGAATGCTGCTCCTTTTTGCGTTTTGCGTTGGCGCGGCGGATCATGCCCGCCACCTCACTTTTAACGCCGGAGATATCCACCGACAAAAGCGACGCCACCCGCTGACAGTATATATCCTGTTCAACTCGTGACGGAATATCTGCGATGGCATAGCAAAGCTCCCTTGCCGCCTTAGCCTTTCCGTCCGCCGTGTTTATATCATATTTGGACGTAATATTTGCGATCTTATGTTCAAATCCGCTTCGCGAGCCCTGCAGAACTTCCGCGAAACGCGCGGGACCGTAAGCCTTTATATACTCGTCGGGATCCTTCGCACCGGGGATGGTGAGCACCTTTGCGTCAACACCCGCTTCGCCGAGCAGCCGCAGCGCCTTGTCAGCGGCTTTCTGCCCCGCTTCGTCGCTGTCGTATGAGATTATGACCTTGTCGGTATATTTCTTCATTATCCGAGCGTGGTCGGGAGTTATAGCCGTTCCCAGCGTGGCAACGGCGTTTTCGAATCCCGCCGCGTGCAGCGCGATAACGTCCATATACCCTTCGCACAGGATAAAACCGTTTTCCGTATGCTTTCTGGCATAGTTCAGGGCGAAAAGATGCCGGCTCTTCTTGAACGCGGGCGTATCCGCCGAGTTCAGGTATTTCGGTTTGGAGTCGTCAAGTACGCGGCCGCCGAAAGCTACGATGTTGCCGGTTGTGTCGATAATGGGAAACATGACGCGGTTGCGAAAGCAGTCGTATGTATTTTTCTCGTTTTTGCGGGAGCGCTGACACAGATACCCCGCCACCATTTCCTCGTCGGCGAAACCCGCAGAGCGCAGATGCTTTTTCAGAGCGTCGTAGGAATTCGGAGCATAGCCGAGACCGAAATGCTTTATTGTCGCGCCCGACAGCGCGCGCTTTTCGAAATATTCCATGCCCGCGCGTCCTTCGGGCGAATACAGGGTATTGCGAAAGAATTTTGCCGCGCACAAATTCATTTCCAGTATGCGCGAGCGGCTGACTCCTTCGTTTGCGTATCCGTCGTCGTCAGGCAGCTCAATCCCGCATCTTGCAGCCAGAAATTCAAGCGCGCCGCGATAGTCAAGGTTTTCAATACGCATTATGAAGCTTATAACGTCGCCGCCGGCACCGCAGCCGAAGCAATAGAAATGAGAATCTCCGGTATAGACCGTGAACGACGGTGTTTTTTCACTGTGAAACGGGCACAGACCCTTAAGGTTTGAGCCGGATCTGGTGAGATTTACATAAGAAGAAATAACGTCCTCGATGCTGTTTCTGTATTTAAGATCTTCAATAACGCTTGCGGGTATCATCAGCATCCTCCGTAATATAAATTTTCAAAAATCAGTAATCCGAAGGCGTCTGCCAAACTGACGGTATGAACAGTCGCTTGAACGTATCGATGGCGTATCTGTCCGTCATGCCGGATATATAGTCGCAAACGCAGCGGCCAACGCCCTCGGCTTCGATATTGTTGTAGTACAGCTCCGGCATTTCGTCGGGATGGCTTGAGAAATAGTCAAACATTTCGCAAAGCATGGCTTTTGCCTTTTTCTCCTCACCCTTGGCTTTCGGATTTTTGTAGACCGCTTCGAAAAGGAAATCGCGCAACGCCTCATATGCTTCAAAAACCTCGGGGGTCATCGAAATGTCCGGCTGCCCCTGAGAAGCGTCTATGACCGCCGTTACCATGGTGTTTATCCTCTCGCTGTGGCCTCTGCCCACAACTTTCAGTATATCCTCGGGTATATCGTCTATAGTCATGATGCCGGCTCTGCAGGCATCGTCAATATCGTGATTTATGTATGCGATACGGTCTGCAAATTTTATAATGCGCCCTTCAAGCGTCGCCGCTTTGTTCTCGCCCGCATGATTGAGAATACCGTCGCGCACCTCGACCGTAAGATTGAGCCCCGCGCCGTCCTTTTCAAGCTTTTCAACAACGCGTACGCTTTGTTTGTAGTGGGTGAAATCGGGGCTGTAGCACTGCTGCATGGCAGCTTCCCCGGCGTGGCCGAACGGCGTATGACCGAGATCGTGCCCAAGCGCCGCCGCCTCGCACAGATCCTCGTTGAGAAGCAGCGCGCGGCAGATAATGCGCGCTATCTGCGTGACCTCAAGAGTATGCGTAAGCCTTGTTCTGTAATGCTCGTCAACGGGAAACAGAAAAACCTGCGTTTTGTGCATAAGCCGTCTGAAAGACTTGGAATGTATGATCTTGGCCCTGTCCCTTTGAAACTCAGTTCTGATGCTGCAGGGCGTGTAAGGATGATCTCTGCCCGCCGTGTTGCAGGTCAGAAAGGCATATGGAGAAAGAGTCGCTTTTTCTCTTTCGCAAAAAAGCTCAGCCAGAGTCATAATGTAACCGCCCTCAGCATTATTTTATGTTTTCACTATAATATACGCAAGAAAATACTTTTTTACTTTTTTACGCGCAAATTTTATAAAAAATTAAGCTTTCTCCGTCAGAATCGGGCAGGCGAAAGACAAAATACGGGAAGTCCGCCGCGGGACCTCCCGTATTTTTTATCTATTAGTATTTCAGCGCTTAATGGTTATAACAACGGATTCTCCGTTGATGTTCCAATCCTTGGAAACACCGTCTGCGGGAGCGTCGGCATAAGAAATTTTGTCGCAAAGCACCGCCTTTGAGAATTCGGTGCTGTCGTGCTCGAGAACTTCTTTTATCTTTTCGCTGCCGACAAAGGTCACGGCGATGTGATCCGTCACATTGAAATCGGCTTCCTTACGCATCGTCTGGACCTTTGATATAAGCTCGCGCACAAATCCCTCTTCGATAAGCTCATCGGTGAGAGTGGTGCAAAGCGCAACGGTAAGCCCGTTCTGAGCAACGGAGTACCAGCCCTCTTTCTGCTGAACGTCTATGAGAAGATCGTCCTTTGTAAGGCTTACGGGAGTGCCGTCGACTTCAAAGTCAAGCGATCCGTCAGCTTCAAGAGAAGCCATTGCCGCGTTTCCGTCAACGCCCGCAAGATAGCGGTTTATGCCGCCGAGCAGCTTGCCGTACTTCGGACCGACGGTGCGCAGCTGGGGCTTGAAGCTGTAGGAGGATATCTGCGAGATATCGGGAGAGAACGTTGCTTTTTTAACGTTCAGCTCGTCCTCAACTATGCCGCGATAGTAGTCGTCCACCTGTCTGTCCGTCTTTACGCATATTTCGGAGAGAGGCTGTCTGTTCTTGATATTCGCGCCGTTTCTCGCCGCTCTGCCCAGAACGACAGTGTCAAGAATAAACTCCATGTCGTCCTCAAGCTTTTTGTCTATCATAGTTTCGTCAACATCCGGGAACTTGCAGAAATGAACGCTTTCGGGAGCGTTTTTGTCAACGGTGCAAACAAGATTGCGGTATATATCCTCAGCCATGAACGGGATCATGGGGGCAGCCGCCTTTGCGACGGTCACGAGAGAGGTATACAGAGTCATGTACGCGGCAATCTTGTCCTCGGTCATATCGGAGACCCAGAAACGCTCGCGGCAGCGACGCACATACCAGTTGGAAAGCTCGTCCACGAAGGTAGAAAGGCAGCGGGCAGCCTCGGGTATGCGGTACGCGGCAAGGTTTGAGTCGACTCCGCCGACCATGGTATTGAGCCTTGACAGTATGAACTTATCCATGACCGTAAGGGCACATTCTTTAAGGTCGTAGCAGGTAGGATCAAAGTTGTCGATATTTGCGTAAAGCACCCAGAACGCATAAGTATTCTGAAGCGTGCCCATGAACTTGCGCTGACCCTCGGTCACTGCCTTGTCGCTGAAGCGGGACGGCAGCCAGGGCGCCGAGTTGGTGTAGAAATACCAGCGGATAGCGTCGGCTCCGTGAGTTTTGAGAGCGGTGAACGGATCGACCGCGTTGCCCTTTGATTTGGACATTTTCTGTCCGTCCTCATCCTGCACGAGACCGAGAACTATAACGTTTCTGAAGGGCGCTTTGTCAAACAGCAGCGTGGATATCGCAAGCAGCGAATAGAACCAGCCACGCGTCTGGTCAACAGCCTCGGAGATAAAGTCCGCCGGGAACTGCGACTTGAACTTTTCTTCGTTTTCGAAAGGATAGTGATGCTGCGCAAAAGGCATTGAGCCGGAGTCGAACCAGCAGTCTATAACTTCGGTAACGCGCTTCATCTCTTTGCCGCACTCGGGGCACTTTATTGTGACAGCGTCAATGTAGGGACGGTGAAGCTCGATATTCTCCGGACAGTTGTCGGACATCTCGCGCAGCTCGGCTATCGAGCCGACGGAATGTCTGTGTCCGCAGGGGCACTCCCAGATGTTGAGAGGTGTTCCCCAGTAGCGGTTGCGGCTGATGCCCCAGTCCTGAACGTTTTCGAGCCAGTCGCCGAAGCGCTTTTTGCCGATGGACTCGGGTATCCAGTTTATGGTGTTGTTGTTTGCGATAAGTCTGTCCTTAACGGCGGTCATCTTTATGAACCAGCTGTCGCGGGCATAGTAAATAAGGGGGGTTCCGCAGCGCCAGCAATGGGGATAGCTGTGCTCAAAAACAGGCGCGTCGAAAAGAAGCCCGCGCTCTTTAAGATCGCGCAGTACAAGCTTGTCCGCGTCCTTTACAAACACGCCGGGCCATGCGGTCTCGGCGGTCATCTCGCCCTTGGAGTCTACAAGCTGGATAAGGGGCAGACCGTATTTGCGGCCCACGCGCGCGTCGTCCTCACCGAAAGCGGGAGCGGTATGAACTATGCCTGTACCGTCGTCCATGGTAACATAGTCGTCCATGGTAACATACCAGCACTTCTCCGCGGGGGATACAAAGCGGAACAGAGGCTCGTATTCTCTGCCCTCAAGCTCGCGTCCCTGCATTCTCTCGAGAACTTCGTAATTGCCCTCGCCGAGAACCTTGTCTGCAAGTGCTTCGGCAAGTATATATACTTCGTCGTCGGACTTTACTTTAATATATGCCGCGTCGGGATTTACGCAAAGTGCCGCATTGGACGGCAGAGTCCACGGTGTCGTCGTCCACGCAAGGAAAGAGCCGCCGCCCTCCTTGAAACGGAATTTAACAACGGCGGAGCGTTCTTTGACATCCTTGTAGCCCTGAGCGACCTCGTGAGAGGAAAGGGGCGTTCCGCAACGCGGGCAGTAAGGAACGATCTTGAAGCCTTTATAAAGAAGACCCTTATCCCATATCTGCTTCAGCGCCCACCACTCTGACTCGATATAGTCGTTGTGATAGGTAACGTAGGGCTCTTTCATATCCGCCCAGAATCCGACGGTGTCCGAAAAAGACTCCCACATGCTTTTGTATTTCCATACGGATTCCTTGCACTTTTCGATAAAAGGCGCAATTCCGTATTCCTCTATCTGCTCCTTACCGTTGATGCCGAGCAGCTTCTCGACTTCAAGCTCAACGGGAAGACCGTGGGTATCCCAGCCTGCCTTGCGGGGAACGTCGCAGCCTTTCATGGCATGATACCTGGGTATCATATCCTTGATAACTCTTGTAAGAACGTGACCGATGTGCGGTTTGCCGTTAGCCGTGGGAGGGCCGTCGTAGAAAGTATACTTTCTGTCTCCCTTGTGCATTTCAAGACTGCGCTCGAAGATCTTGTTGTCTTTCCAGAACTTCAGAGTTTCGGCTTCTCTGTCAACGAAGTTCAGGTCGGTAGGAACCTTTTTGTACATAGACATAGATGTACCCTTCCTTTTTCAATAATGTCCTGATATTTACCGTATGTCATGCGTGACCGAAAGCTTTTTAAAAAACAAAAAGCCTTTGCCGCAAGGACAAAGGCAAGCTCTTTGTTTATACCACCTGCATACGGACATATGCGCCTCCTGTAACGGTGAGGCACCGGCGGGGGCTACTTTTCTCACTAAAAAATTTCGCCCTGCGGCTCGGGAGTGATATTCGCACCGAAATCGTGATACCGGTCTTGCACCGTCACCGGCTCGCTTTATCAGACATTCGGGTTACTGTCTCCGTCTCAGCTTTTAATATTTATACCTTTTTGAATTATAACACCGCGGATCCGTATTGTCAATAAATGATTTGAAATTTGTTGCGAAGCAGATTATTTTACGCATCCTCGGGCAATTTTCTCGATACATTCGGCAAGACCTGCCGCATCGTCGGCGCTTGAGAACGGTCCCGCGCTTGCCCGCACCGCGCCGCACTCCAGCGTGCCTGCGGTTTTGTGCGCGAGCGGCGCGCAGTGCAGCCCCGCGCGCACGCATATGCCGTATGAGTCGAGCATGGCGGCGCATTCCTGACAGTTGACACCGTCAACGTTGAAAAGACACAGCGCCCCGCCGGGGGACGAATACAGCTTTACTCCCTTTATTTGCGAAAGATACTTGTGCATAAGAATCGAAACACATCTTTCTTGCCTTGCTATGTTCTGCACACCGACGCGTCTTACATACCTGATCCCGCACGCAAGACCCACCGCGGCAGGCGTTGCGGCGGTTCCCGCCTCCAGTCTGTCGGGCAGAAACGCGGGCATATCTTTTTCTATTGAATTTATGCCGCTGCCGCCGTAAGCAAACGGCTTCGGAACGATGCCGTCGGCATACAGCGCAAGTCCCGACCCCTGCGGTCCGAGAAGACCTTTATGCCCCGCAGTACAAAGCACGGATATACCGTCGCGCCGCATATTTATGTCATACGTGCCCGCACTTTGAGAGGCGTCAAGTATAAATAAAATGCCGCGCTGTCCGCACAGCCTGCCGATATCGCCTATGGGCAGCACCCGATTTATGATATTTGACGCGTGCAGGCATATTACGGCGGCAGTGTTCGGGCGAAGCAAGCTTTTTATATTCCGCGCTACATCTCCGCAGGTCGAAAATACGTCATAAGTGACCCCGCGCTCTCTTTTCAGAAATTCAACGGGGCGCAGCACGCTGTTGTGCTCCATATCCGATATAACAACATGACTGCCCGGCTCGACAAGCCCGAAGATCGCGGAGTTAAGCGCATACGTGGCGTTAGGAAAAAGAGCCGCACCGCCGCAGTCCTCAAGTCCGAAAAGCGATGCCGCCTCTTCCCTGCACTCATACAGTGCCGCGGAGGAGCGCGCGGCAAGGCTGTGGCTTCCCCTTCCCGGATTGCCGCACCAATCATTTATGCACTCATAAACGCTCTGCGCCACCTCCGGCGGTTTCGGAAACGTCGTTGCGGCATTGTCAAGATATATCATATATAAAACTTTCCTTTCGCTCATGGGCGGCGCAGCGGGCGTGCGCCGCCGTCTCGTTTTCAAAGGCGGCTGCGGCGCTTATCTGCCGATAATTTCGCCGTAGCTTACGTTTTTTGTTCGAAGGAGCCGTTCTGCTTCGCCCGCCGCGGCGCACGGAAAGCTGACGCCGTACGCGCAGCCGTTCTTAGTCATACTCGGATCAAGCCCGACAACGGCGGCGCTGATGCCGCCCGCGGACAAGACCCTTAGAGCGCGCTGCGCGTTTGTCATATTTTTAGTTGAAGCAATACACATCATGATTTTTCATATCCTGCTTTCTGTCTGCGATGCGGTACAGCTCATTACAGTCTATTCACAAAAACAAAAGTTGCCCGCCGCGCGGCGGGGAGAAAGTATGCCCGGGTCTTTGATATTATCTATGCGGAGAAAGGAGGGTGACGCTTGGCAAAAAACAAAAGCGACAGAATGAAAACTTCCCTTGAAAAGGTGTCCGTTGCCATAGAGCAGGTGTCCAGACATCTCAGAGGCGACGACGGCGGGATCGACGAAGAAAAGCTGCGGCAGCTGAAAAATCTAACGTCCGCCGCCAAAGAGCTTACGACTCTTATAGAAAGCACCGACGACGGCGATGGGGGAGAAACCGAGATCAAGGTAAGCTTTACCGACGGCTGCGAAAAATGGGCAAAGTAGCAATAAACTTCCCCGCGCCGTCGCCGAGGCAGCAGGAGTTTTTCTCGGACAGCCACAAATATGTGGCTTTCGGCGGCGCCCGCGGCGGCGGAAAAAGCTGGGCTGTGCGCGTCAAAGCCGTGCTGCTTTGTATGTACTATCCGGGCATACGAACGGTAATTATAAGGCGAACATATCCGGAGCTTCGGCAAAATCACATAATACCGCTGAAAGCGCTTGTGGGCAGCCGCGCAAAGTATGTTGAAAGCGCAAAGGAAATGCGCTTCGAAAACGGTTCGGTCATATGCTTTTCCTACTGCCGCGCCGTTTGTGACCTGGACAAATTCCAGGGCGTCGAATACGACGTTATGTTCATTGACGAGGCGACTCAGTTCACCGAGGAGATGTTCGACCGCATGAGGGTGTGCGTGCGCGGAACGAACAGTTTTCCCAAGCGCATATATCTCACCTGCAACCCCGGCGGCAGAGGTCACGGCTGGGTAAAGCGGCTGTTTATCGACAGGTGCTGCCGCGAGGGAGAGGTGCCCGAAGATTATTCGTTTATAAAGTCCCTTGTGAGCGATAACAAGGCGCTGTGCGAGAGCGATCCTGACTATGTTAACAAGCTGCGCGCCCTGCCGGGCAAGCTGCGGCGCGCGTGGCTTGACGGCGACTGGAACGTGTTTGAGGGTCAGTTCTTCGAGGAGTTCTGCGACGTGCCCGAGCACTACGGCGACAGGATAGGCACACACGTTATAGACCCGTTTGAGGTGCCGCGCGACTGGGTCATATACCGCAGCTTCGACTTCGGATATTCTAAACCTTTTTCGTGCGATTGGTGGGCAGTGGACGGCGACGGCAGAGCTTATCTCATACTTCAGCTGTACGGCTGCACGGGGGATGCAAACGAGGGCCTGAAATGGGACCCCGACAGGATATTCGCAAAGATCCGCGCCATTGAGACCGAGCACCGCTGGCTCGCGGGCAAGCAGATACACGGAGTTGCGGACCCGTCCATCTGGGATGCCTCCCGCGGGGAGGCAATAATCGAAGCGGCAGACCGTCACTTTATCCACTTTCAGAAAGGTGACAACAAACGTCTGCCCGGGTGGATGCAGTGCCACTACAGACTGGCTTTCGGCGAGGACGGAAAGCCCATGGTGTACTTTTTCAACACCTGCCGCGACGCAATAAGAACGCTGCCGTTGCTGACATACAGCGACACCGACCCGGAGGATCTGGACACTGCCGAGGAGGATCATTTCGCGGACAGCTTTCGCTATTTCTGTATGTCGCGCCCCATACGGCCCGTATCGAAGAAGGACGCGCCGTCCCCCGCGGACGATCCGCTCGATCTTAACAAAACTAAAATATACCGCAGCTTTTCATACTGAAAAAGAGAGGAAACAGAATGGGATTATTTAAGAAAAAAGAAGAAAAGAAAACAGAAAATCGCCCCGTGAACGAGGGCAGCGTCCGCGGCGCGTATGAAACATTGCAGAAGTACAAAGCCGGCAAATCATCGCTTGAACAGCGTATTATCGAAAACGAGGAATGGTGGCGCATGCGCCACTATGAGAAAGCCGACAACGGGTCCGTCCCCTCCGCCTGGCTGTTCAACTCAATTATAAACAAGCACGCCGTTGCTATGGACAATCTGCCCGACATCAGCTGTCTCGCAAGGGAGAGCGACGACGTTGCCGCCGCAAAGCTTATGACGGACATAGTGCCCGTTATCCTTGAGCAGAACCATTTTGACATAACATATTCGGACTGCTGGTACGACAAGCTGAAATGCGGCACAGCATGCTACGGTGTTTTCTGGAACAGCGCTCTTGAGGGCGGGCTCGGCAATGTGGATATCCGCCGCATAGATATACTCAATCTGTTC
>USKS01000016.1 GCA_900555345.1 uncultured Eubacteriales bacterium | reverse complement strand
TCGTGGGCTCGGAGATGTGTATAAGAGACAGGCAATGGGCAGGCCCTTGGCAACATCCCGCTTGTACTCCGCATCCAGCGTGTATTTGTCGTACTCCGGGTGGCCGATGACAAAGATCTGACGACCGTTCTCGGTGCTCATCAGGAAAGGCCCTGCCTCATCGCTCTCGGCAAGGATGCGCAGCGCACTGCAGTGGTCGATATCTTCCCGGCTCATGGCGGTGTGGCGGCTGTGGGGGGCATAGAACACCTCATCAAAGCCGCGCACCAGCGGGTTGGAGGGCCGGATGACCCGGTGCTCGAACACGCCGAACATCTTGGCAGGCAGCAGCTCCTTGCGGATGCCGTAGTGGTAGTACAGCCCCGCCTGCGCGCCCCAGCAAATGTGGAACGTGCTTGTAACGTGGGTCTTTGACCACTCCATTATCCGGCAAAGCTCATCCCAGTATTCGACCTCTTCGAACTCAAGCTGCTCAACGGGTGCGCCGGTAATGACAAGACCGTCGAAGTTTTTGCCTTTCACATCGTCAAAGGTTTTGTAAAAGGAGAGCATATGCTCCTCGGACGTGTTTTTCGTTTTGTGGGTCGCCGTGTGCAGAAGCTCTATCTCCACCTGAAGGGGAGTGTTACCGAGCAGACGGACAAGCTGCGTTTCCGTTGCGATCTTTGTGGGCATGAGGTTGAGTATGGCGATCTTCAGCGGACGTATGTCCTGCGTGATAGCGCGCGTCTCCGTTATAACGAAGATGTTTTCTCCCAGAAGAGTCTCCGTTGCGGGGAGGGCGTTCGGTATTTTAATAGGCATCTCTCTGCTGAAAGCTCCTTTCGGTATCAGACGCTTTCAAGCGCTGAGTCTATATCGGCAATGATGTCTTCGATGTTTTCGATGCCCACCGACATACGGACAAGATCCGCGCGGACGCCCGCGTCGGCGAGCTGCTCGTCGGTGAGCTGTCTGTGAGTGGTGGAGGCAGGATGCAGCACGCAGGTGCGCGCGTCCGCCACATGGACCACTATTTTTGCGAGGCTGAGCGCGTTCATAAAGCGCATTGCCGCGTCTCTGCCGCCGCAAACGCCAAATGACACAACGCCGCAGCACTTTCCGCCGAGATATTTTTCGCACAGCGCGTGCTGATCGCTTGACTTGAGCGCGGGGTAGTTTACCCAGGCGACCTTGTCGCTGCCCTCAAGATGCTTTGCGACCGCAAGGGCGTTTTCAAAATGGCGCTCCATGCGCAGCGGCAGGGTCTCAAGCCCCAGATTCAGAAGATATGCGGCGATGGGCTGCGGGGTCGTGCCCAGATCGCGCATAAGCTGCACTCTCGCCTTTGTGATATATGCCGCCTTGCCGAAATCTTTTGTGTATACAACGCCGTGATAGCTTTCGTCCGGTGTGGAAAGCTCGGGAAATTTTCCGTTCTTTTCCCAGTCAAAGCTGCCGCTGTCCACTATAACACCGCCGACCACCTGCGCGTGGCCGTCCATGTATTTTGTTGTGGAATGGATCACGATATCCGCGCCGAACTCAAAGGGGCGGCAGAACACGGGCGTTGCGAAAGTGTTGTCAACTATAAGCGGCACGCCGTGGCTGTGCGCAAGGCGCGCGAAACGCTCTATATCCAATACGCTCAGCGCGGGATTTGCAATAGTCTCGCCGAAAACAAGCCTTGTATTGCTGTCGAACAAAGCCTCGATCTCGTCATCTGTCATGCCCGGGGTTATAAAGCGGACCTCTATGCCCATGCGCGCCATTGTTACGGCGAAAAGGTTCGTCGTTCCGCCGTATATGGAGGAGGAGCAGACGAAGTTCTGACCCGACGACGTGATGTTGAATATGGCGCAAAGGCTTGCCGCCTGACCCGCAGAGGTGCACATTGCGCCGACGCCGCCCTCAAGAGCCGCGATCTTGTCTTCGACGCAGGCGACCGTGGGGTTCGATATTCTCGTATACATATGCCCCGGGGCGCTCAGATCGAAAAGAGCGCCGAGCTGCTCGCCGGAGTCGTATTTGTATGTTGTGCTCTGATATATGGGCAGAATTCGTGCCTCGCCGCCCTTCGGCTGCCAGCCGCCCTGCACGCATATTGTCTCTATGTGCTGCTTCATAAACCGATCTTTTACCTTTCACGCCTTTGGGGACTAATATATATTCAGCTTATATTATAAATCAATATATAACGTTTTTCAAGAGCATATTTGTGTCTTTTCGGCTTCTTTTGTGACGCCGCACGCCCATCGGGTAAGTTTTTTCGACAAGGAAAAAACTTACCCGACCAAAAGCCTTGCACAACGCGCAAAAATGTGATAATATACTATGTATGTAAAGTTGCGGCACGCGCGTCGCGGAACGGAGGTAAATATGCAGGCCGATACGTCGAGACTGGGAATTTATATCCATATTCCGTTTTGCCTTTCCAAGTGCGCATACTGCGACTTTTATTCTTTCGTCCCCGAGGGGGAAGATATTTATAAACGGTATACCGACGCCGTAATAAAGCACATGGAGTGCTACCGCGCGGCCGCGGCAGACAGGGTCGTGGACAGCGTATTTATCGGCGGCGGCACGCCTACCGTTTTGCCAACGGAGCAGCTTGTGCGGATACTGAAAGCCGTAAAGCACAATTTCCGCCTTGCCAAGGGCGCGGAGATCACGATTGAGGCAAACCCCGCAACGGCGGATAAAAAGAAATTTACAAAGCTGCGCCGCGCGGGTGTAAACAGGGTAAGCATCGGGCTTCAGTCGGCGAACGCGCCGGAGCTCAAAGCCCTTTCGAGAATACATACGAGAGATGAATTTGAAGAGTGCTTCCGTGCCGCGAGAGCCGCGAAGATCACAAACATAAGCGTCGATCTCATGTTCGGCATCCCGCTGCAGACAAAGGAAAGCCTTTTCAGAAGCCTTGACTATGTCACGCGGCTGTCGCCCGAGCATATTTCGCTTTACGATCTGAAGATAGAGCCGGGCACGCCCTTTGACCGCATACGCGACCGTCTGACGCTGCCCGACGAGGACACGGAGTACGGCATGTACACCGGCGCCATCGCCATGCTTGAGCGCCGCGGCTACCGTCAGTACGAGATAAGCAACTTCGCCCGCCCGGGCAAGACCTGCCGCCATAATCTGAAATACTGGAACTGCGACGAATATCTTGGCTTCGGACCGTCGGCATATTCTTATTTCAACAGCAACCGTTTTTCGTTTGTGCGAAACATCGAGGCTTATATGCGCGGCGTTGAGGATCTTGAAAGCAGGGTCGGCATTACGGTCGGCAGCGAGGAGATAACCGGGCGAGCGCAGATGGGTGAGTATGTAATGCTGCGGCTGAGGCTGCGCGACGGCATAGGCCTCGGCGAGTTCCGCCGCCGCTTCGGCTGCGACTTTACCGAAATGTACGGCGAAAAGCTGGGATTTTATTTCAAAAGAGGTTATATGGCAAAACGCGGCGACAGCATTTTTCTGACGCCTGCGGGTATGTTCGTGTCAAACTACATTTTGTCCGATATTCTGTCCTTCGCCGACCTTAACGCTCTGTCTCCGGCAAACAACTTCTGAGGAGTGTTGGAAAATCATGAAAAGCCGCAGATGCGGCTTTTCATGATTTTTGTGCGATGTGCACAATGTAAAGTACATGCAAAATAATTCACAATTTGTTAAATTTATTTTCGTAAATTTTGAATATTGATGTTTTTTAGGCAAAAAGATATAATATAATAAATTATGATGTGAATTCTGTCGTTTTTTTTGCGGAGTTCTACGATAGGAGCTTTTATGGAGATTGCCGTTATCGGTACGGGATACGTAGGCCTTGTTTCGGGAACCTGCTTTGCAGATGCCGGAAACAACGTAGTATGCGTTGATACGAATGCCGAAAAAATAAACCGCCTTGTGTCCGGGGATATTCCCATATTCGAGCCGGGGCTTCGCGAGCTGGTTAAAAAAAACCGCGCAAGGCTCACATTTACAACTGATATAGAGGCCGCTCTCCGAAAGGCGGAGGTCTGTTTTATCGCGGTCGGAACCCCAATGGGCGAGGACGGCAGCGCCGATCTGCACTATGTACTCGAGGTTGCGCACAGTATAGGCGCGGCAATGAAAAATGACCTTATAATCGTTGATAAATCCACGGTTCCCGTCGGCACGTCCGAAAAGGTTTCGACGGCGGTTTCCGAAGAGCTTGGGCGGCGTGAGAGTCTTCTTTCTTTTGAGGTGGTCTCGAACCCCGAGTTTCTCAGGGAGGGCAGCGCCATAGAAGACTGCCGAAACCCGGACAGAGTGATAATCGGCTGCGGGAGCGAGCGCGCCGAGCGCATAATGAGAGAGCTGTATTCCACGTTCTGCTCCGAGGATAAGCTGATCTTCATGGATATCGCTTCGGCTGAAATGACGAAGTATGCGGCAAACTGTATGCTTGCTACAAAAATCAGCTTTATAAATGAGATTGCGCGCATATGCGAGCTTTGCGGCGCGGACGTTAACAGTGTTCGCCGCGGTATAGGCAGCGACAGCCGTATAGGATACCGGTTCATAGATCCCGGCTGCGGCTACGGCGGAAGCTGCTTTCCCAAGGATGTTCGGGCGCTTATAAAAACTGCCGACGATCTGGGCTATGCGCCGCGAATACTAAGCGCGGTTGAAGAGGTCAATGCGGATCAGAAACGGTATATACCGAAAAAAATTGCCGAGCGCTTCGGAGAAGATCTGCGGGGCAGAAAAATCGCCGTTTGGGGACTTTCCTTCAAGCCCAACACCGACGATATGCGCTGCGCCGCGTCGATAGTTATAATAAACGAGCTGACAAGCCGCGGCGCCGAGGTACAAGCCTATGACCCCAAGGCTTCGGGAGAAGCGCGCAGCTGCTACCTTAAGGATAACGGCGCGGTTACATATTTCGATGAAAAATACAGCGCCTGCGACGGCTGCGACGCTTTGGTGCTCGTTACGGAGTGGGAGGAGTTTCTCGCCCCCGACTTTGAGCGCATCAAAGGGCTTCTGAAAAGCCCCGTTATCTATGACGGACGTAATATATATTCCCACTGCGGCCTTGAGGATGCAGGCTTTGAATACTATCAGATAGGAGTTTCGCGGGGAAAGACCGATATAATGTCCCGCGTGTAGTTGCATATGAAAAGGATACTTGTGACCGGCGGCGCCGGCTTTATAGGCAGCAATCTGTGCGAGAGGCTTCTTGCCGACCCGGGAAACTACGTTACGGCGCTGGACAATCTGTATACAGGCAGAATGGAAAACCTTGAAAAGTGCCTGAAGTCGGATCGCTTTGAGTTTATCGAGGCGGATGTGTGCGACCCTGTAAACATCCCGTGCGACAGAATATACAACGCGGCTTGCCCCGCAAGCCCGCCCGCATATCAGAAAAGCCCCACGAAAACGACGAAGACCTGTATTTTCGGCGTTATAAATATGCTGGAGCTTGCCACGAAGTACAACGCAACGCTTATGCAGTTTTCCACAAGCGAGGTGTACGGCGATCCCGAGGTGCACCCGCAGGTGGAGTCATACAGAGGCTGCGTCAACTGCCACGGCATCAGAAGCTGCTACGACGAGGGCAAGCGCTGCGCCGAAAGCCTTTGCTTTGACTATAACAGAGAATTCGGCACGAAAATAAAGGTCATACGCATTTTCAATACCTACGGGCCGAAAATGGACCCCGATGACGGCAGAGTAGTATCCAATTTTATAATTCAGGCTCTGAAAAACGAGCCGCTCACCGTTTATGGTGACGGAACGCAGACGCGCTCCTTCCAGTATGTGGACGACCTTATAGAGGGTATCATCCGCATGATGGAGTACAGCCGCAGCGACTTTACGGGCCCCGTAAACCTGGGCAACCCGGGAGAATTCACCATGCTTGAGCTTGCAAATCTCGTAACGGCAAAAACGGGCAGCACCGCGGGTATTATTCATATGCCCCTGCCGAGCGACGACCCCACAAGAAGAAAGGCGGATATATCTCTTGCAAACGCAGAACTCGGCGGCTGGAGTCCCGCAATATGCCTTGACGAGGGGCTTGACCGCACCATAGAGTATTTCAGAGGGCTTATATAATTTACATATCCGACGGATATGCCGTCAGGGAAAAGTGAAAAGATGAAAAAAAACGCAACCACGGTACCGCTCAAAACCGAAAACACAAGCGCCGCAAGAAAAGGCGGCGCGGTATACCGCGTACTTAAAAGATGCGCGGATATTGCCGCCTCGTTCGTCGCGCTTGTGATCCTTTTTCTGCCCATGCTCATAGTAGCTATAGCTATTGCCGTCGAGGACGGCTTTCCTGTTTTCTACGTACAGAAGCGCGTGGGTAAAGGGCGCCGCACATTCAATATGTACAAATTCCGCTCCATGAGAAAGGACGCGGATAAGATTCACGAAGAACTGAGAAAACAGTACGGCAGCGACGATGTTTCGTTCAAGCTGGCAGACAGCGAAGACCCGCGCATTACAAAAGTGGGCAGATTTATCCGCAAGACCAATATCGACGAGCTGCCCCAGCTTATAAATATTCTGCGTGGGGATATGTCCATCGTCGGTCCGCGCCCGCTTCCTACATACGAATACGAAGAAGAACAAAGCCGCTTCGGAGATACATATGCCGAAAGATACGGCGTGCCCCAGGGACTTACCTGCTACTGGCAGACCTCGGAGCGCTCAAAGGTGGATTTTGAGAGACGTATGCAGATGGATGTTGACTATGCGCGCGATGCGTCCTGCGCGGTCGATATAAAGCTTATATTCAAAACCGTGTCGTATACACTTGCCGGAAAAGCGGGATATGACGGCGCGGAGAACGCCGCCGACAGTGCGGCAGATGAGACCGTCGGCAATTCTGCGTCGTCTGACGCGACAAAGAAGCGCGGCGAAAAGCTTAACGAGGGCGAAGTATCGGCAAAGGCCGAAAAGTAAACGGTCTGAGCCGCTGTGCCGCGGCCGGATGTCGGCGCTTATAAAAACAGGTGTGCCGCAAAAAAACACGGCATGCCGCACGGGAGGATAAATAATGTCTGTTCTTGTCTGCGGCGGCGCAGGTTATATAGGCTCGCATACAAACAAAGAGCTTAACCGGCGCGGATATAAAACGATCGTACTCGACAATCTGGAGTACGGTCACCGGGAAGCGGTCAAATGGGGCCGCTTTATTTTGGGAGACCTTAAGAATATTGAAGACATAGAGGCCGCGTTTGACGCGGCGGACAGCGACGATCCCATAGAGGCTGTGGTGCATTTTGCCGCGTTTGCGTATGTGGGAGAGAGCGTTACCGACCCCGAAAAGTATTATTTCAACAATGTAGCAAATACGCTGAACCTTCTGCGGGTAATGCGCAGCCGAGGCTGCCGCAGGATCATATTTTCTTCGACCTGCGCTACCTACGGCGAGCCCGAAAGAGTGCCTATTACGGAGGATATGCCTCAGGCGCCCATAAACCCGTACGGAGCCACAAAGCTCATGGTGGAGCGCATTTTCAAGGATTATGCCGCGGCATACGGGCTGCAGTTTGCGGTGCTCAGATATTTTAACGCCGCGGGCGCGGACCCGGACGGCGAGATAGGCGAGAGCCACGACCCGGAGACGCATATTATCCCGTTGGTGCTTGATGCCGCCTCCGGCGCGAGGAGCGACATAAAGGTCTTCGGCACCGACTATCCCACTCCGGACGGCTCATGCGTTCGCGACTACATACACGTGACGGATCTTGCCGACGCGCACGTCCGCGCTCTTGAGTATCTTTCGCGCGGAGGAGAAAACGTATTTCTCAACCTCGGCAACGAGCGGGGAACTTCGGTTCTTGAAATAATCGACAGCGTAAAACGCGTTACCGGTCGGGATTTTACCGTCACCCCCGTGCAGCGCAGAGCGGGCGATCCGGCGGTTCTTGTGGGCAGCCGCGCAAAAGCGAAAAGCGTGCTCGGCTGGGAGCCGAAATATGCGGACATTGACGTGATCGTCAGCACCGCATGGAACTGGTATTGCAAAAAAGAATATTAAGAATACCGCAGATCCGGATTTTTTTGTAAAATCCGGATCTTTCGGATAGACGCCGCGACGCATAGAAACGCGCGGCGGTTATTTGCGAGAAAAGGGAGCTGCAAAAAAATGAAGAAAAAAACAATGATCTTCCTGATAATCGTTGTCGCGGCAGTGCTGGTGACGGCTTTTGTCGGCTCGGCGGTATATATGCTGCGCTTTGCGCGCGCCGCCGTCGACGTTGAATGCGGCTCGGTGCAGTGGAACCGTGCAAAGATAACTTGGAGCACCAAAGGTTTTGCGAGCGGAGAGGCGCTTGTATATTCCGACCATGAGCCGAGCGATGACGAGATCGCCGAATGCATAAGGGACGGAGGCAGCGACTCTTTAACGCTTGTTGACGGCAAAGAGTGCGACGGCGCGGGCACTTCGCTTACAAAGCTTTTGCCCGATACGGACTACTACGCAGTCGTTGCGCCGTATCGCAGCATATTCGGGAAAAAAGTGTACCTCAGGTATTCCGAAACGCTTCGGTTCACGACCGCGGAGCTCACCGTGCCCGCTCCGACAATTGAGAAGGCGGCAGCCGAGGGCGACAGCGCCGCAATGATAATGTGGTCATGCGAGCCTATGACGGAGAAAAACTCCGACGGCAGCGATATTGAGTTCGCATACGAAGTTACCGTGTATGAGAACGGGGAAATAAAGACAAATGCCGAAAACGTTTCGGGCGCCGAAACATATGAAATTAAAGACCTTGTTCCCCTTGCGGAGTATTCGTTTGAAGTCTGCACCGCTGCAAAAGCCGACGGCAGAGAGTACCGCAGCGATATGTCGGAGAACAAGAGCATCAGAACAAATCCGTCGCCTGTGACAGGGCTTTCCGCCGAGGAGCCCGACACGTCGAGCATTACGGTGAAGTGGAACGCCTGCGGCGATACCTTGCCTGAGGGAGCAAGCGCGGCATATACGCTGTACTGCTCAGATACGGCTGACGGCGAATATAAGGCAATTGCCGAAAATATAACCGAAACACAGTATGTGCACAAAGGGCTTTCCGACGATACCGAAGAGTTTTACAAGGCGACGGTATGCGTCACCGTCGGAGAAGACAAGTATACAAGCGCGCAGAGCGAGTCCGCGAGCGGACGTACGAAAAAAGCGCCGAAACCCGCTGTTGCTCCCGCACCGACAAACGGATCAAACTCCGGCGGCGATAAAGGTACATGGAGCAATAATTCCGGCTCTGCGGGCGGCTCGGGAGCGGGAAGTACAAAGTACAACGAGGCACTTGCAGTTGCAAAAAGGCTTGCGGCGGGCATTACCGGCAGCACCGATATTGAAAAGGTGCAGGCGGCGGCGCAGATAGTAGCGCAGTATTGCTTGCAGTGTACCTACACCATGGAGGGCGCGGATTACGCTACGGCGTACGGCGTGTTTGTAAAAGGCGAGTATTCGTGTGCGGGTGCAACAAGAGCGCTCGGCATGCTGCTTGGATGCATGGGATACAAATGGGCGCATGTAAACGAAAATCTGTATACGCACCAGTGGGTGCAGCTGACAATGGACGGTCAGCTCGGCTGGGCAGACGGTCAGATAGGGTACGTGGGATACGGCGAGTTTCCTTTCTGCGAGGTCGAGACCGTTACACAAAAATGATGAGCCGCCTTTGCCGGACATGCAGCCGAAACGATTTAAAAAGCTCCGCAGCCTTTTGGCTGCGGAGCTTTTATTACGGGCATTTTCGGCGTCCGCCTTATTTTGTGGGAATATACAGACCGATCATCATTCGTCTCATGAGATTCAAATCTATGCTGTTCATGTTGTCGTCATAATTGATGTCGACGGAATCATTACGCGGGTACAGACCTATCATCATCCGCCTCATAAGATTCAGATCTATTCCGTTTACGTTTCCGTCACTGTTAATATCGCCTATGATAAGATAATTCTGTGTAAGTGAGACGTTTTTCGCGGGCATTGTAAACTCGATTGCCGTGGCATTAGGATCACTGCCGATAATGTCTTCGTCTCCGCTCCAACCGGTGAAACGGTATGAAAGGAAGTTCTCCCTGTAGAACGTTATTGCCTCAAGTTTGACGGCGTCTCCCGCGGAATATACGGTCTCGGTCCCGTCAAGTGTCAGCGTGACCGCATTCGGGTCGTCGGCACCGCATACGGAGCATTTTCCGCCGGTAAATGTATGGCCTGCGGCGGGAACAGCGTCAGTGTAGCTTTTGCCGCACTTTGCGCAGGTGTATACAGCCTCGCCCGCTTCGGTACATGTTGCCGGTATCGTAATTTCGCAGGTATAGTCGTGCTCGCAGTTTTCGGTGCTGAGCGCATTTTCAACGGCGTCTCCGAGGGCGACGCGCGCCGCGCTGTAGTCGCTGTCCGATACGGAATATGTGACCATACCGGTGGTCATGCGGTCAATGTACTCATCCGATGCACCGTCGCCGAGAGCCGCGTCAAGCATAGTGAAAAGCTGATAGTCCTCGATGCCGTCGCGCATTGCCTCAAGACGCAGGCTGCCTACGGGAGTGTCAAGACCGTATTTCGCTCCGGGATAGATCAGAATGGACTCGTCGTGCGCATTGGGATATGCTGAATTCGTAATATTATTTGCATAGGGGTCGTAGCAATCGCCGGACCAGAAGTTCGCAAAGTTATAAAGAAACCCCTGAACGCCGTTGTCATACTGCTGCCAGAACAGAACTCGCTGTGCAACGCCGTCTGTCTGCATATAGTAGTTTATGTAGGGCGCTTCAACATCCCATGATATGAACCACCATACCTTCTGACCCGCGTCGCGCTTTTTCTGCATACGCTCGGCAAATGTTCCGTAAATCGAATCCCACTTCTGCGGCTGCATAAGCTTTGCGCCTGCGGTACCGAGCTCATCACTGCGGGTATAGGCAAATGTTTTGGAGCACCACAGATTGACGAAATCGTCGTAGTACGCGATCTGGTCCATAAGGTTTCCGTCGGCGTCGGTATAGTCGATATCGTTTATGTAGGTGTTAATAAACCAGAAGGGAACATCGGCGTAGTCGGGCTTTGAGGCACTGAGCCATGAATTCAGATTGTTATAGTATTCGCGCAGCTTTTCGAGATCGGCGGGCTTTGCCGCGTCGACAATGTTTGAGAAATAATACGCTTTGTTAAAACGGTGCGCGTTTTCGCTTCCTTTATAAGCCTTCTTGCTTATAAGCTTGACAATGGAGTTCTGATAGGATGTGCCGGTGTATGAACGGTCGCCCTGGAACGATGTAACTCTGGGGTTATCCATATAATCAAGGGCTTTGGTGTCGTACAGATTATAGGGCAGATAGTATGCGCAGACTCTGTTTTCAAGCAGATAGTCATAGTAGTTTTTGTATATCTCGTTCGCGTCCCGCCCCGGATATGCCGACGTAAGATAGCTGTATGCAAGATTCATGCTTGTGGCGCAGGCGGTCTCGTCGGAAAGAGCGAAATCCCATACCTTCGCGAAAACTTTTGTGGTTTTGATCGCGTTGCCGCTTGCGTCGGTCACGGTAAGATCGGAGGAGTAGAGCCCTGCCGCGGTATCGGACTTAGACGTGATCTTTATAAGAAACGCCTGGCTTTTTCCGGCGGTGAGCGAAAAAGGACCGTATGCGGAGAGGGGCGGTATCGCGTCGGGCACGCTGCCGCTCGTGCCGCAGTCATGATAAAGCTCTATAAAGATGTCTGCGTCGAGAGTGTTTCCGGCGTTGTCCGTAAAACCGGAAAGAGAAGCGCTGAGCCCGTCTCTGCCCGTATTGTCCGTTGTGCAGAGAACAAACTGCGCGTCCTCGATCTCGTTTTTCGCCATATAGACAGTCGCGCTTTTACGTCCGGTAGAGGTCGTGCTGTCGGGCGAGATCTTTTCGCTGGCATAGTCAAACCACAAATCAAGAGACGCATCCTCATTGGCTGCGGCGGTCGGCTCGTAGCCCTCGGCAGGATCGACAAAATCCGCCCCGTCCGCGGCGTTTGCGGGGAATATGCAAAGTGATGCTGCCAGCATGCAGCAGATCAGCAGAGAAGAGATAATCTTTTTCATACTAATATCACCTTTCCGAAAAAATTTGTCGGTTTTCTGCAGAATGCCGCTTTGCAGAAAACGTATCTGTAAATATTATACAAATGTTTTAAACACATGTCAATGATCTGAAACAATTTGAGTAAGCTGCGTTTGGGTTTTTTGACGACAATTTACGCGTTGTACAGCCATGCCGAAGCTTTTCGCAGGCTGTCATGGGGATCTATACACATAGTGACGTTGTATACACGCCGCACCCTCGCCGCGGATACCGCGCCGCTGCGATCCCGCCTCCCGCCGCGGATACCGCGCCTCCCGCCGCAGACGCTACGCCCTCACCGCGGATACCGCGATCCCCGCC
>USKS01000015.1 GCA_900555345.1 uncultured Eubacteriales bacterium | reverse complement strand
CGATAAAGCTCTCCATCTGGCGCTTGAAGCACTCGGCGTTATGATCAATATCCTCTTTTGTGAGCATTTTTCTCATATCGGTTCTGCCGGAGGGGTCGCCGATCATGGTCGTACCGCCGCCGATAAGAGCTATGGGACGGTTGCCCGCCATCTGAAGGCGCTTCATCAGTGTGAGCGCCATGAAATGGCCTGCGGTAAGGCTGTCGGCAGTGCAGTCAAAGCCTATATAGAATGTTGCCTTGCCCTCGTTTATCATTTTGCTGATCTCTTCTTCGTTTGTGACCTGTGCGATCAGCCCGCGGGCTTTGAGTTCGTCGTAAAGTTTCATCTGTTTTGCTGCGGCATTGCCGCGCTCCTTTCGGGTTTTGGAATATATATTTTTTAATTTTTACTGTTTTTTTCAAGCATTTCCGCTGCGGCGCGGCGCTGCTTTTCGGTAATGTTTATACCGCCGATGATCCTTGCTATCTCTTCTTCGCGCTCGCTTCCGGTGATCTCGCGCACAAAGCTTTCGCTGCGTCCGTCCACCTCACGTTTTTCTATAAGGAAATGATGATCCGCGTGGGATGCGACCTGGGCGGAGTGCGTTATGCATATGACCTGCGCTCCGCGGGAAAGCTCGGAAAGCTTTATGCCGATACGCTCGCTCGTGCCGCCGGAAACGCCTGTGTCTATCTCGTCAAAGACGACGCAGCCCGCGCCTGCTTTTGCGGCCTCCGCGCACTTCAGGGCAAGCATTATTCTGGACATTTCTCCGCCGGAGGCAATTTTCGAAATGGACTGCGGCTCCTCCCCGGGGTTTGTAACAACGGTGAAGTCCACCGTATCCGCGCCCCGCATATCAAATCTGTCCTCGCCGCTTCTGCGGTGAACGCTCGCAAAGAATCTGACCTTCGGCATATCAAGGAACGACAGCGTATTCATAACTTCAGCGCTGAGCGCCTCCGCCGCTTTCCTTCTTATGTCCGTAAGCTTCTGAGACTCGGTATCGGCTTCTTTTATAAGCCTTGCCAGATCGTCTTCGAGTTCGGCTATCCTGTCGTCACCGCCCTCGAGAGCCGCAAGCTTTTTCGCCGCCTCTCTGCGGAAATTCATAACGGACTCAAGGTCTCCGCCGTATTTCTTTTTAAGCCTTGAGAACAACGCCAGGCGACTTTCAACAGCGTCAAGCTGCTTTTCGGGGTCAACATCTCCGTCCACCTCGCAAAGCTCGCGGGCACGCTCCGCGATGTCTATTACATCCATGCGGTAGCTGTCAAGGCGGTCTGCCATCTCCTGAGCTTCATCCATCACATCTGACAGTCTGCGCAGGCTCTGCGCGGCGCGCTCCATAAGATAAGCGGCGCTCGCGCCCTTTTCGCTCGGAGCAAGCGCGCGGTACACAAGTCCCGAGTGCTTTGCAACAAGCTCCATGCTTTTCAGACGGTTTCTGAGTTTTTCAAGTTTTTCTTCTTCGCGGACATCGGTGATACGAGCTTTGTCTATTTCCGATATCTGATATTTCAGAATATCGGTCATCATCGTTTTATCGGAAAGAGAAGCTTTAAGCTCCGCAATCTCTCTTTTCTTTTCGAGGATGCGGCGGTAGATCTCAGAAAATGCCGAGACTTCGGCTTCGCATCCGGCGTATCTGTCCAGCAGCAGTATGTGGCGGGAGGCGTCGTACAGCGACGCAGCCTCGTTCTGCCCGTGCATTGACAAAAGAGATGTGCAGCATTCCTTCAGTGCGGACAGAGGAACATTCTTTGAGTTAATCGCAGCGGTACTTCTGCCGTCGGCGGTTATGGTACGTCTCAGACATACCTCGCCGTTTGCGTCGAAAACGCCCTGCGACGGCTCTCCGCCGAAGATGGCGGTAACGGTCGCGCGGCTCTCGCCGCTTCTCACAAGCTCTTTCTGTGTTTTCGAGCCGAGCAGCAGCGCTATACTTTCCGCGATCACCGTTTTGCCCGCACCGGTCTTACCGGTAAGTACGGTGAATCCTCCGTCAAGCTCAATGCTCAGCGACTTTGCAACTGCAACATTCTCTACGGTTAACGCTTTAAGCATTTTGCTTATCCTCTTACTTTCCGATTATACCGTCAAGCTCAGTCGCCGCAGCCGATGCAGCCTCAACGCTGCGGCAGGCAATAAAAATGGTATCATCGCCGGCAACGCAGCCGAGAGCACCGGGGATCGCCGCAGAGTCTACACCTGCGGCAACTGCGGACGCCATACCGGGATAGGTTTTGATGACGACAAGATTCAGCGCTGCCTCAATGCCGGTGACCGCCGCGGCAAGCGCGCTGCTGTATGCGTGGTGGCCGTTTTTATCATCCGCGGGGAGAACGTATTTGTATTTTCCTCTCTCGCCCATGGTCTTTGTGAGCTTCAGCTCGCGTATATCTCTCGAAACCGTCGCCTGTGTGACTTTATAGCCCGCTGCGTCAAGAGCGCTTATAAGCTCCTCCTGAGTCTCGATGCTGTTATTTTCAATTATGTTAAGGATTGCGCTGTGTCTGTTGGTTTTCAACTTACGTTTCCGTCCTTTCATTAACCGTTTTAACGTCTTTTTACGAATCTATCGGTCTGTATGAGAGCTTTGTGTTGAGAAGCCTCAGAAAGCTGTCGTTGCTTATGCGCACAAGCGGCGTTGTGTACGCGCTGCGCGAAATTCTGACAATGTCGCCCTCGCCTATATCAAACACTTCTCTGCCGTCCACGGACATATATATATTATTGCCGCGGCACTTTGCGTTTCTGATCTCAAGCACCGTTCTGCCTCTGAAGATCGTCGGTCGGTTATTATTCAGATGATGCGGGCATATGGGCGTTGAGCAAATGCAGCTGAGCTCCGGATCCATAACGGGTCCGCCCGCCGACATCGAATAGGCGCTTGAGCCCGTCGGCGTCGAAATTATAACGCCGTCGCTGCGCATGTAATGTGCCAGTCTGCCGTTGGCGTAAAGTTCAAATTCAAGCAGCTTCGGGATGGGACCGTTGGACAGCACGGCATCGTTGAGAGCGGGATACTTTGACGATACCGCTCTGCCGTCGGAGCGAATTATAGTTACGTCGAGCATCATCCTCTTCTGAATATGATACCTGCCCTCAATGATCTTTTTAAGCTCCTGCGGGCTGTCGTGGTTGATCTCCGCCATATAGCCAACCGTACCGAAGTTTACGCCGACTATGGGTATATCCATGCCCGCGCTGCACCGCGCGACGTCGATTATGGAGCCGTCGCCGCCGAGGACCACCATAAGCTCGGGCGAGCACGCGGTTATTTTATCGTGCAGGCCCTCGCCGATCGGGATATAGTCCGCAGAGCAGCCCCACGAGCGAAGATCGGAAACTATATTTTCACAGCAGTCGAGTGCCGCCTGCTTTTCGGGATTGGGCAGTACCAGAACTTTTTCGATTCTCATATTCCGCACACCTTCTTTACTTCATCGTCGCTGACAGCGAAGCTTGCGCCAAGCGTCTTCGGTACAAGCTTCAGCAGAAACTCGCGGTTTCCGTCAGAGCCGCATATGGGAGAGGCTATTACACCGACGGCTGAAAAGCCGTTTTCCTCCGCACAGCCGATAACATTTTTTACGGCTCTGTAATGTTCTTTTTTGCTTTTTACAACTCCGTTTTTCCCGAGAGCGCTTTTACCGCACTCAAACTGAGGCTTTACAAGGCAGATATATACGCCGTCCTCGCAAAGCAAGCGCCGTACCGCGGGAATTATGAGCGTCTGGGATATAAACGAAACGTCACAGACGGCTATATCACACAGGGTGCCTATAGCTTCGGCGGTGAGATAGCGGGCGTTGAAGTTTTCCATTGAGACCACTCTGCCGTCTGCCCGCAGCGACGCGTCAAGCTGATCGCTGCCGGAGTCAACTGCGAAAACGCGCGCCGCTCCCCGCCGCAGAAGGCAGTCGGTAAAACCGCCGCTTGACGCACCAATGTCAACACAAACTTTTCCGCTCGGGTCAACGCCGAAGGCGTCAAGCGCCGCTTCAAGCTTCAGTCCGCCGCGGCTTACGTATTCATATGGTTTTCCCGTAACCTCGACCGTGTCGCCGTCAAGAATATCAAGAGACGCCTTATTTGCTTTTTTGCCGTTGACGTTTACAAAGCCTCCGTCTATAAGCGTTTTTGCAAATGTTCGGCTTTTCGCGTATCCGTTTTCGGCAAGATATGAGTCAAGTCTCATTTTACTTGCGGCGGCCGCAAAGATATTCGGGAAGCTCGCATATAAAGCGGCTATCCGGCATACCCGCGAATATGCCCGAGGCATAGTCCGTAAGGCGGCGAGCCTCCGCGCGCGCTTCCTCAACGCTCATAAATGAAAGCACGGTTTTCTTGCCGTTGCGTTCATCGCTGCCGATAGGCTTGCCGAGTTCCTCCTCCGTGCTTTCCACGTCAAGAAGATCGTCTACTATCTGGAAAGCAAGGCCGAGAGCCATGGAATATGCGTATATCTTATCGCGCACGACCGGATCCGGATGATCGACTGCCGCATAGTAGCCGAGCATGGACGCCGTTTTTATAAGCGCGCCGGTTTTGCGGTTGTAGAGATATTTCAGGTCGTCAAGGCTTGCGCAGTCAAGCTTCAGATCAAGCTCCTGACCGAGGCACATGCCCGCCGCGCCCGCGCCGTGCGAAAGCTCATAGACGCAGTATCTGTTCATTCTGTCGTTATTTGTAAAATCAAGCACACAAGTCTCAAACGCGTATGTGAGAAGCGCGTCGCCCGCCAGAAGTGCCACGGATGTACCGAACTTTTTATGGCAAGACGGCTTGCCGCGGCGCATATCGTCGTTATCCATCTCGGGCATATCGTCGTGTATGAGCGAGTACGCGTGCACCATTTCTATAGCACTTGCATAAGCCGCCGCGTCGCGGATATTGCCGCCGAACATACGGCAGAACTCAAGAGTGAGAAAAGCTCTTATTCGCTTGCCGCCGCCCAGAACGGCATATCTTATGGCCTCCGCCATTTTTCCGCCGCCCAGAAGCTCGGGGTCAAGCCTGCGGTCAAGCTCGCCCTCTATAAACTCAGCGTCCTCTTTCAGCCTTTTTTCAAGTGTTATTTCCTCAGTGTAGGCTTCAGCCATTGTGCATATCCTCCATTTCGGTTTCTTCTCCGTTTTCGGAGAGTATCGTAACTCTGCGGCGTGCCGCGTCAAGCTTGCTGTTACAGCTTCGAACCAGCTTTACGCCCTCTTCAAACAGCTCAAGCGAGCTGTCAAGCGGTGCGCTGCCGTCCTCAAGACTTTTCACTATCTGTTCAAGGCGGGCAAGCGCCGCCTCAAAGCTCATTTCTTCGCTTTTAACTTCTATATCGTTATTCATTACAGTCGCCCTTTCTTTCATGCTTTCCGTGTACGTTATCACTTGCCAAGATTAACTTCCTTTATGCCGCACAGCGCGTCTCCGTCGGAAAGCGTCAGCTTTACCGTATCGCCGACACTGAGACTGCCGGCGCTTTTGATGACCGAGCCGTCCGCGGCAAACACCGCGCCGTATCCTCTCGAAAGCACAGCCATGGGATTAAGTGCGCTGAGTGACGCCGCGCCGGACTTCAGCAGTGCGGTTTTCTTTTCGAGAATGTTATTTTGCGCGCGGGCGAGCCTGTCGGACAGTCTGTCAACGGTGACACTGCGGTCCTCAAAGCTTGCCGCGGGAGATGTGAGCACGCGGGACGCCGCAAGTCTGTCAAGTTCTTTTTTCTTTGCGTCTATACGGCCCATAAGCACTGCGGTCTCGCGTGTTATGACATTATTGAATTTCTGTTTAAGCTCAGCCGTTTCGGGCACAGCAAGCTCTGCTGCGGCAGACGGCGTCGGCGCCCTTCTGTCCGCCACAAGGTCGCATATCGTAACGTCGGTCTCGTGACCGACAGCGGAAATCACGGGGATGCGCGAGCGGCTGACCGCAAGCGCCACCTTTTCGCTGTTGAACGCCCAAAGATCTTCTATGCTGCCGCCTCCGCGCCCCACTATCAGGACATCGGCTCCGCCGCAGCGGTTGAAATATTCTATCCCCGCCGCAACGCTGTCAACGGCTCCGTCGCCCTGCACCAGCGCGGGATACACACGTATGCGCGCATACGGGAAACGCCTTGTGCAGACATTTATGATATCGCGCACGGCAGCCCCCGTGGGGGATGTTACTACGCCTACCGCCGACGGTATCTTCGGCAGCGGTTTTTTTCTGCTTTCGTCAAAAAGTCCCATTGCCGAAAGCTTTGCTTTCAGCTGTTCAAGCGCCATGTACATCGCGCCCACGCCGTCCGGCTCCATGCTGTCGGCATAAAGCTGATATTCTCCGCCCCGCTCGTATACGGAGATCCGTCCGTGTGCCACGACCTTCATGCCGTTCTGCGGCATATAACCGAGACGCGAGGCGGACATACGGAACATTACGGCTTTCAGCACACTGTCGCTGTCCTTCAGCGAAAAATAATAGTGTCCGGAGGAATGCGCTTTGAAATTTGATATTTCGCCTTTGATGTATATATCCCCGAGAGGCGGGTTTATATCTACCAGATCCTTTATATATCTGTTGAGCTCTGTTACGGTAAGCGCGCCGGGAAAACGCATTTTTGAAATATCCATGGGCACCTCCCGTTTACGCTTTATGATCTTTCAGGTATTCCCTGCGGGTCATTAGAGCGGCGCCCGCAGCGTTGTCGGATGAAAACTCCGGTGCGGAAAACGAGCCGTACGCTCCGAGGCGCTGCTTTATGATGCCGCAGCTCATGACGCCGCCGGCGTATACTATCGGAATGTCGGGATACCTTGTGAGAAGCTCTTTTGTGAGCGCCTCAAGAGTTCTCGAAACAAAATCTATTACCGTTGCCGCAACAGCGCACCTGTCGCCGCATGAGCGGTACATTTCAAGCGCCTTGTTTTCAATGCCGGAGAGATTGCACTCAAGCCCGTGCACCGAGAGACGCAGTTTCGGTATCTCACCCTCATACGCAGCCGCAAGCTTTTCAAGCTCTGGACCGCAGGGAAAGCGAAGCCCCATAGCCACGCCCGCGCGGTCTATTGCCTGACCCGCGTTTATGTCAAGAGTTCCGCCTATACGGGTGACCTCAAAGGGATGCTGTCTGCCGGGGCTGCACAGCAATATGTCGGTCGTGCCGCCGGAAACATGAAAGGCGGCAAACTCTTTACCGTACAGTTCTTCTCTTTCCGCCGAATACAGTGCGGCGGCTATATGTCCGCACTGATGCGAAAATCCGAAATACTCAGCCCCGCACGAAGTTGCCGCGGCGTGGGCTGCGCTTTTGCCGGCGAGAAAGCACGGCATATAAGAACCCTCGGCGTCCCGCGGGCGCTCGCTTGCGCCGACGGCTAAAACGGTTTTTCCGCATAACGTTTCGCGAATACCGTCTGTCATTTCCGGCAGCGCTACGGTATGGTGAAACAATGCATCGCTTTGTCTGAGGCCTCTCTCGCCCTCTTTAACGGGCAGAAGCTTCTTTTTTGAAGCGATCACTCTGCCGCCCATGTCGCAGACGGCGCACGATGTCGTATAATTGCTTGTGTCAAAAGCAAGAAATACGCCGTTTTCCTCACTCATCGTCCGCAATCCTGCCGATATTTCTCGCGAGGCGGTTGAGAACGCCGTTTATAAACGAGGTTCCCCGCTCGTCATTGTAAAGCTTTGAGATTTCCACCGCTTCGTTTATCGCAACTCTGGGGGGAACGTCACTGTACAGAAGCTCGCAAGCCGCCATGCGAAGCACCGCGCGGGTGACGCAGTTCATTCTGGAAAGCTTCCAGTTATCGGCGCACTCCTCAACGGCTTTGTCGATCTCGTCTACATGAGACGTGCATTTTTCAAATAATTCACGCGAAAAATTATTCGTTTTCGCCTCTCTTATATCGATAGCTTTGTCGTATATTTCCTGCGGCGCCTCATCCTTTCGGAAATCGCTTTCAAACAGCATTTCGAACGCGCTTATTCTGCCTTCTCTTTTGGTCATAAGAACTCCCGTACCGTATAGGTATATATTATAAGTAATAATATTATACTTTATATACGCCGCAAAGTCAATGAATACTGCAATAAATATTCATGGTTTTATACATTTTTACATTCATTTCCGCCGCTGGCTCACACTTACTTAAATATGCGCCGCATTAGTGAGAAAACTAATAAAAATATAAAAATTTATCAGCGAAGAAGGACGGATATGAAGCCTTATAAATTCATTGCCGCTTGCGCTGCGGCAGCCGCGGTACTCTTTCTTGCGGCGCCGGTCGGCGCAAAAAGCGAAAACATAAAATGGATAGATTTTACGGTGAGCGAGGCCGCCATGTCGGACGCTCTGAAATTCTGCGAAGAGCGATACGCTCAAGGCAGCGAAACCTGCTACACAGACGTTCTTGCGTTTTCGGCGGCACGTCACGGCGGCAATTTCGCAGCCTATAAAAGGTCCGATCTCGACGACTGCGCAAAAGCGCTTGACGCGGGCGAGAGACTTGACGAGGCTTGCGGCAACAAAAAGCTGTTTTCATATTACAGCCGTGCGTACGCCGCGGTACTCGGCGGCATGGTGGGGCGATATACCGAGTATACAGACGAGGGTGCCGCCGAAAAATACGGGCTTACGGCTTTCTCGCCTATCGCGGACGGCTACAGCTTTTCCCACTACGACGATTTCGGCGCGGCGCGTTCATTCGGATACAAAAGAAACCATCTGGGCCACGATCTTATGGGCAGCGTCGGCACGCCGATAATTGCCGTGGAGGGCGGATACGTTGAGGCGTGCGGCTGGAACATGTACGGCGGCTGGAGGATAGGAATACGCTCCCTTGACGGAAAACGGTATTACTACTACGCGCATCTCAGACGCGGGCATCCGTACTGTGATATGTACGAGGGAAAACAGGTATACGCGGGCGAGGTCATAGGCTATCTCGGCATGACGGGATATTCATCGCGCCCCGACACAAACAACATAAACGTTCCCCACCTGCACTACGGTCTGCAGATAATATTTACTCCGGAGCAGAAGGACGGAAACAATCAGATATGGATAGACATGTACGCTCTGACGTCCTTTTTGCAAAAAAACCGTGCCAAGGTCGAGAAAACCGACGACGGCGAATACCGCACAAAGCGCTGTATTGTACCGATGGGATTTCAGGATTAGACATTTTTCTCCCTGCTATTGAAATAGTGCGGCGGCTGTGATAAAATATGTGCAGATATTAATCTGCACATTATTTTACGAGGTGCCGCTTTATGAAAGCTCTGAAAACCGCCGCCGCTGTACTGCGCTCCGGCTGCGTTATATTTACAGTTATTTCCCTTTTGTTTTTCTCTCTCGGCGCAATTTTTGCCGCGCGCGATATTGCGGCGAACAGCGACATCAATGTACGCAGTTTGTGGATGTTCTTCCTGTTTTCCGTACTGCTCGCTGCCGCGAACAAAATACTTTCCGCAGAAAAGCTTGCTCTGCCGCTGCGAATGCTTATTCATTTTGCGGCGTCGCTCGCAATATATTTCGTAACCGTCATACTTTTCGGAGACTATATTTCAAACTCTTCGCAGGTTCTCGTTGCGCTTGTCCTTTTCCTTGCCGTATATCTTGTCTGCGCCGTTTTCATAGTCATAAATCTGCGGCGCAAAAAACGCAGGGCGGGCGAAAAGAACGGCTACGTTTCGCAGTTCAAATAAGATATCGCAATGAAAAAAGCGACCCTCGGGTCGCTTTTTCTATGTTATTCGGGAATATGATTCGGATCAAAGCCGCAGTGCGAAAGAAACTCTTTTGCTATAAGCGTTGCGCCGATGAGATTGGGGTGTATTCTGTCCCAGGCGATAAACGAAGAATGACGGTATCTGAAGTATCTGTCGAACATGGACTGGATATCGACAAACTCAGCGCCGTACTCCTCAGAAAGCTCTCTCATAATTTCCGCATACTGCTCTACCCGCGCGCGCATGGGGTCGGCGCGAAGAGGCTCCATATAGTACGGCGTCATGAGGAAAATGCCTTTTACGCCCTCTTTTTCCCTTGTCATGCGGAGCATTTCGGAAACATTGTCTCTGAAGGTCTCCGGAGGGATATGCTGATCTCTCTGCGACGGAGAGTCAAACTCGCGCCAGCAGTCGTTGCCGCCGATAAGTATGCTCACCCACTGGGGATCGAGATCAAGCACATCGCGCTTGAATCGGCGAAGCAGATCGCTGCTGGAGTCACCGTTCACACCTGAGTTTGTAACGCGCACTCTGACTTCGGGATAATATGCCGCCAGCATATTGTCAACGATCCTAACGTAGCTTTTGCCGAGGTTATCCCACATGGAGCCGTCGCCTACAGGCTGAACACTGCCCATATCCGTAATGGAGTCGCCCGCAAATACTATTCTGTCATAGTCTTTGAATATCATGGTTCTTCCCTGCCTTGATTTATAAAATATCAGCTGCGGTGATACAGTGTGCGGTGCTCGTACTTAGGCTCGCAACTTGTATTTATACCCAGCTTTTTATATGTTTTCGCATCTACTGCGGAAAGAATTATGGAAAAATGCGCGCCACAGCCGCGGAGCTTTTCAAGCGATTCCATGGCTTTTTTTGCGGGCTCGCTGTGTACGGAGCTTGCCGCAAGCGCGATAAGCACCTCGTCGGAATGAAGTCTGGGATTGTGATTGCCGAGTTTTTCCGTCTTCAGTCTGCATATGGGCTCTATGGTATGTGAATCTATAAGGTCGATACTGTCGTCAATACCCGCTACGGCTTTCAGCGCGTTGAGCAGCAGCGCGGCGGAAGCTCCGAGCAGGCTGCTGGTCTTGCCGGTGACAATAGTGCCGTCAGGCAGCTGCATTGCGCCCGCGGGCTTGCCTGTCTCTTCTTCTTTTCTGAGGGACGCGGCAATTGCGGGGAAAATATCTTTTGTTATGCCCGCCTGCTGAACGATAAGCTCATTTTTTGCAAGAAGGCTCTGCGGCGCGGCGTGTCTCGCGACGTCGTCTGCAGCGCTGTAATACCGTCTGAGAATTTCCATATTTGCGGCTTCTCTGACGGCATCGTCGTCAAAAATGCAGAAGCCCGCCATATTGACTCCCATGTCCGTGGGAGATTTATAGGGGCACTCGCCCAAGATCTGCTCCATCATGGCGCGAAGCACGGGAAATATCTCGACGTCGCGGTTGTAGTTAACGGCAGTTTTTCCGTATGCCTCAAGGTGGAACGGGTCTATCATATTGATATCGTCGAGATCCGCCGTTGCGGACTCGTACGCGATATTTACGGGGTGCTTGAGAGAAAGATTCCAGATGGGGAATGTTTCAAATTTCGCGTATCCCGCCTTTACGCCGCGGCGGTTTTCATGGTACAGCTGCGAAAGACAGGTCGCCATTTTTCCGCTGCCGGGTCCGGGTGCGGTGACGACCACAAGCGGGCGGACAGTTTCTATATAATCGTTTTTGCCGTAGCCGTTCTCGCTGACGATACCCTTTATATCAGAGGGATAACCGGGTATGGGATAATGCAGAAAGCTCTTCATTCCGAGATCGCTGAGGCGCTTTCTGAATTTGTCCGCCCCGGGCTGACCCGCGTATCTTGTTATAACAACGCTGCCCACGTAAAAGCCCAGCCCGCGGAAAATGTCGGTGAGGCGCAGAACATCGTCGTCATAGCTTATGCCGAGGTCTCCGCGCAGCTTGTTTTTCTCAATATCGTCGGCGTTTATGACGATTATAATTTCAACCTCATCGCGTATTTTAGAGAGCATTCTAATCTTTGAGTCAGGCTCAAATCCGGGCAGTACGCGGGAGGCATGATAGTCGTCGAAAAGTTTTCCGCCGAATTCAAGATAAAGTTTTCCGCCGAACTGCGCAATGCGCTTGCGGATACACTCCGACTGTATCTCCATATACTTGTCGTTATCAAAGCCTGCTCTCATACTGATGTTTCCTTTCAATACTGCGTATATATTTCGTTTTGACCAATCGCTATATATAATACCATATTACGACAGCCTGAGCAACGGCTTTTCGATAATTTATGCAAAAATTTTCAATGCGGCGCGCTATTGACACACGAAACGCGCGGTGATAATATAAAAGCGGAGGAAATATGTCTATGCTGAAAGTTTATCTTATCTACACGGCGGCAATGTCGCTTATAACGCTTATATTGTTCGTGACGGACAAGCTTTTATCCAAAAACGAAAACAACATCCGTCTGCCGGAGGAGCTTCTGCTCACGTCCGCATGCTTCGGCGGCAGTGTCGGCGCGCTTTTCGGCATATATGTCGTTCGCCACAAAACAAAATTCAAAACGAAATTTCACTTTATAATCGGCACATGGATCTCTTTCGCAGTGCAGGCTGCAATCGGCGTGTGCGCTTCACTTGCGGCGGCGGGTTATATAGGAGGGGGAGTAAAATGAAAAACTCAGCCTATACTCACAACGGCAGCTTTCGCCGCAGCTTTTTCGGACTTATGAAAGCAATATTCATGTGCGCCGCCTACGGCGCGCTCTGGGTCGGCATTATTTTCAGAACATATTCATGGGGCGTGCCGCTTATCGTATGCGGCGGAGCTTTCGTGCTGCTCGCCCTTTTCCTTTCTGCCGTAATTCCGCTGCCGCGGATAAAAT
>USKS01000014.1 GCA_900555345.1 uncultured Eubacteriales bacterium | reverse complement strand
GCCCTGCGGTGGGTGCGCGGAGAGAGCGCGGGCGATGCGCGGCGGGGGCGTGGGCCGGCGCGAGCGGTGCGCGGAGAGAGCGCGGGTATCCGTATCGCCGTGCCGCGGTTCAGCCTATGCTCCCGAAACCTTTTTCGAACAGCTCCGCAAGGCGGTCGTTGTCACCGCAAAGGTATACATACGCAAATACGCATTCAATACCCGTTGCGCGGCTGTACTGCGCGTGGGACGCGCTTTTCGGCGACGTGTGCGTGTTGTTTCTGCCGCGGCGGTAAACGTCCGCCTCGTCATCCGTAAACACGTCGGCAAGGCGCTCCGCGGCGGCGCTTTGCGCCACCGCGGTAACGTATTTCACGGCAAGCTCCTGAGGATGCGCGTGTCCTTCTTCGATCAGCTTTTTTCTGACCATAAGTTCAAGCACCGCGTCTCCCAGGTATGCAAGCTGTGCCGTTGACATTCTGTATGCTTCTTCTTTGTTCATGTATGTTTGTGCTCCGTAATTACAGTATATGGCGGATATAGCGCGCCCAAAGCCGCTTTAGGGGCGGCAGATATCTGTACGCTCCGCTTATGAGATCCGCTGTGTAACGGGCGCATATCGCCGCTTCGTCACTGCTGAGTCCGTGGCCGAATTCTTCCTTCTGCAAAAGGAGGATCGCTTCTTTTGCGTCCACATCGGAAAATCCGCCGAAGTCGCGGCTAATGCGCTCCGCGTATTCCTCGGTGAGCTCGCCTGTCTCCGGAGCGGCACCGATAAGTGCAAGTATTTCGCTCGTCCAGTCATTTATTTTCCGAACGGCACCGTGACGGTCAAAGTCGCTCTTTTCATACGTTTCGGCATTGCCGACCGAGTCTATAAGGCTGAATTTTCGGCTAGTGGCATCGGCAGCCTTTTTGTATATCCTGCGCAGGACAAGATAGATTAGAAATCCTGCAAGTGCGACCGCCGCAACTACGGCAATGATGCGAAGGAACCACATAAGCTCTTCATGGAAGTTCTCCTGCACGCCGTCGGTATCGACGGTCGCGCTGCTCGCGCCGGGGATAGGTACGGCAGGGGTCGTCGAGGGCGTTGTGCTGCCAGTGCCGTCGCCGTTTTCATCTTCCGCGGGAGGTGCGTCCATCGTAGCGTCGGAGGCGCGGTACATTGCGTCCGAATGCTCTCCGGGCGTCACTTCGACCGTCACCCAGCCCATGCCGTCAATGTAAGCTTCTACCCACGAATGTGCGTTTTCCGCGTTTACATATGCTCTGCCGGATGTTCCGGTGCTTTCGGTCGATTCAAACTCGGACGCGGCATATCCTTCGGCGAACCTAGTCGGAATGCCGTATTCTCTGAGTATCTCGCATGCTGCCGTGGCAAAGTGTGTGCAGTAGCCCTCCTTGACATCCTCAAGAAACGCCTCAATAACGGGTTTTGATCCGTCGTACAGCGATTTGTCCGGTTCTTTTGTATATTTGTAGCTTTCGTTGAAATAGTTTGCGACGGCTATAGCTTTTTCAAACGTGCCGCAGTCCGCGGAGAAGCCCGCGGCGATATCCGCCGCTGCCTTTTCTATTGCGGCAGAACCGCTTTTGTTTGTATAGCTTTCGTATACATAGTCTCTGTATTCCGACTCCGTTTCAAACGAAGCGAGCACCTCCGCGCGCTCGTCGGCGGACATATAGTTGAAAAACCTGTCGCAAAGGCTCGTGCCCATATATTCAATGCCGTCGGCGGCAAGGGACGCATCAAAAGCGCTTGTCATGGCAGAGAGCGCGTCCGCGTCGTCCGTTTCCGCTTTGTCCGCGTTTTCAAGTATGAAATCGCGGCAGCGCATATAGTACTGCTGCGACATATCCGCGTTCGCCGCCGCGTTTTTACGGCTCATGGACTGCACATAGGATACCGTGCTGTATCCGCTGCCGTATTTATAGAAACGGGAAGAATATATGCCGTCAAAGTATATTGAATATTTGTACGGCGCGTCGGTCTCCTTGCCGTACCCGAGCAGCATATAATCCGTGTTCATCCGTGACGGGATAAAGAGCAGGCGGCTGGAGCCGCTTACGCGCCAGACGTTGACGCGCTGCTCGGAAAATCCGTACTTATAAAACTCTCTCGGCTCGAAGTTGTCAAGCTCGGCGGAGGAAGGGTATACATATTTGTAAAATGCCGTGCCGATTTCGTCGGGCGTGAACTCCTTACCGAAGCGCGAGCGGAACTCGAGCACCGTGTCGTAGTCGGCACCGGTCCACCTGCCCTCGTCAAGGTCAAAATCGGAGCCTATCCAGCTTCTGAGATATACGGGATCGGTCGTTCCCGCGTCTATTCTGAAAATATTGCGCGTGTCCTTGTATTCAAGGGGATCGAACGTCAGCTCGCGGGGCGCGAGATCGTCTATGCCGTAGGCGTAAAGCTCGTTAAGGTCTATGTCGTCTCCGCGAAGGTACGCCGTAACATATGCCCGCGCGGCGGTCACTCTGCTGTCAATGGCAGGTATCCGCCTGAAATTGGCGCTGACTGCCGAAAGGGGGATCCAGACCGCGAGAAATGCGCAGAGAGCGGTTCCCGCACCGGCATATCCGCCGGCAAAGCACACTTTGCGCTGCTTTTTCGCCGCGGAGCGCTTCTTTGCGCGCATTTCCTTTTTCAGAGCCTTTTTCTCTGCCTTGCTTTGCGCCGACCTTTCGCCGCAGGCACGTTTGAGCGCGGCTTTCGCGGCGTCAGCTTCGGCTTTTCTGCCGCTTTTTCTCAGCGCCTTTATATTGTCGCTTTGTGCCTTTGCAGCTTTTCTTTCGGCTTTTTTTGCAAGCCTTTTTGCATTCTTTTCTTTGTCGGCGGCTGCTTTTTGCTGTTTTTCAACGCGTTTGCCTTCGGCGTATACCGCGCGGCGCGCCGCGTCCGCTTTATTTCTGCTTACTCCGGCGAGAAGTGCTGCGCGGTATACCGAGTCGGCTTTCTTTGCCGTTTGGCTTTGAAAAGCTGCGGCGGCACGGCGGGCAGCTTTTTTCTCCCGGAGCATTTTCCGGCGGGCGGTTTTTTTCTCAAGGCGCTTTTCGCGCCTTATGTCATAGCGGCGGTCATATATCCACATGGCGATCGCGCCGCATATGAATACAATGAGAAATGCGGTGCCGGCATTGCCGTATGGCAGATTATATGTCAGTATGGGCGCTATGACGGCTGTGCAGAACAGGGCAAGGGGCACAAGACGGACCCTTTTCTGAACTGTTGCGAAAAGGATGAGACCCACAACGCTGCAAAGGAGAAATACTCCGAAAAATCTTTGCGGGTCGTTTGCGTCATACGCCGCGTTTGCGTAGTCGTAGCCGTCCTGCACCATGTAGTTGCCCAGAGAGTAGTAGCCTTTTGACGCCACATGATACAGCGCAAAGTTGTACACTCTGACGGCGCTCTGATATGTAAAGCTTATAGGATCTCCGAATGAAGCCGCACATATGCCGAAATACGCTCCGACGTATACAAGCGGTACCGCGGCGCCGAATTTGCCGACAGCTGCGGCAATGCCGCACGCGGCGGCTGGGATAAGGGATATGAGCGCGATCGTACCCGCAGTTACGGCGTTTGAACGCCAGTCGGCAGCCTGAGTAAGCCCCGCGGCACCGCATATGAACGCGCTGATGCCGAGAATGCCTATGTACATGAGCAGCGTGCGAAGAACAAGGCCCACATACAAAGCGGGCTTTGCCATGCTTTCGTCCGGTGATATGAACACGGTCTCAAGCATGCGGCGCGCGGCGCGTTTATTCTTTTTTCTTCTTTCATTGCCGCCAGAGGAGGCACTTGCTTTGTCAGTTTTTTTCAAGGATATATGCTGCCGCACCGGCGGCTCCTTTCATGTTTTTGCGGCACAGCCGCGCGGAAACTGCGCTCATCTTACGAAAACCTGTCGGTAAGGCGGGCGCTGCCGTCATATCCCGCGCTCTCGGTGATGTCTTTCATGACTACGCCGCTGCCTCTCAGCTGAATTCTGCATGAGTCCGCATATCTCAGCCGTGCGGCGGGCGAAGTATAACGCCTTTCGGGATCTGCGGCGTACAGCTCGGTGCTGCAGCCCGCGCCCGCGCCGCCGAAGCGGGAGGGCAGCGAACAATATTCGCCTATGCTTCGCGGATCGAGGTTTGCGCTGACTATCTTAAAGGTTATTTCCCGCGTGTCCGGCACGGCATCGGCAAGCTCCGCTGCACGGTTTTCACAGCCCACCGGCGGCGCGCAGGAAAAGCGCGACATAACGTATTCAAAATCGGCAAATGAGGAAGCCTCGGCGTATTGCGCGGTGACCTCGCCGTTCTCGGAAGCATACCACAGCACGATACAGCGGTTGCCGCCCTTCAGCTCTTTCGCGAGCAGGGAAGCGCCGATCTCCACAACGGCATCTGCACAGTATTCCGGCATTTCGTCGGCGTATTCCGCAAGAGGGGTGCCGCCCCACGGGTCGTCGGCGGGCTTTTTTTCGCCGTTTGCGGATGTCCCCGCGGCGATGCTGTCTATAAGCTCGGCGATGCTGCCGTCCGTCGGCGCATTGTCTGCGGATGCGGCGCCGACAGGGGACTGCGCCGAGCCGGAATTCTTCGAAGCGGTCCCCGCGCCGTCGGCAGATCTCTCGCCGCGCGAGGCGGAAGTGCTGTTTTTGCCGCCGCCTCTGTTTTTGCGGCGCTTTGATGTTTCAAGTATCAGTTTATCGATCATTTCCGCCGCTTCAATGTTTTCTTCGCTTTCTCCGCGGGCTATGCGGCGGCGGTATCTTGATTTCGCGCGCCTGCTTTTGAGTTCGGAAATCGCTTTTGCAAAGGGCATGCGGCTTCCGGACGCATTTATTTCGCCTGTCGACGAATAGGCGGAAATATCGGCTTTATCCGTCGCGCCGCTAACGGCGCCGCCGACAGGGTCGGGCGCGGTATACGCGCTGCCGCTCTCTTCGGCGCCGTCATCAGTCCTGCGCCGTTTGAAAATACCGAACGGGAAACGGGAGTTCTGCTTTTCTTCCCCTGCTTGCGGCCTCGGGGTCGGTGCTGCCAGATCTATGATCAGGCACGTTCTTCTGTCATCGTTCGTGTTGAAATCGCGCACCATGAGGTCGTCAGCCTTCGCCGAAAGCTTCCAGTGTACGCTGCGAAGCTGGTCGCCCATGCGGTACTCTCTTATATTTGCCGCCTCTGCCGCGTCCGGCGTCGCCGCCGCGCGGGTGAAAGGCGCGGGAGTGTCCGAGGCTGCCCGCTCCTCGTATGTGTCAAGCGGCAGCGTGCGGGGATACACCCTCACGCTTGAATAGTTATGTATGCTTTTGCGTATACGGAATATTCTGAAAGGGTCGGATACGTCAACGCTTTCGACACCTATCTCGTAAAGTCCTCTGTATCTGAAGCTTACATCCGTTTTGACGCTGTACCCGCCGAAGGGCGGCAGCGACAGCGCAAGGCGCTGCTTTGCGCAGCGCACGCCTCCCGCCTGCGGCAGGGTAGTGACCGCGCTGGCAAACGGTATCGGCAGGGGAGACGAGTTTATGATGCGCACTTCGTATGCAATGTCCTCAAGCTTTTGCGCCACCGGCTTTTCGCAGAAAACATACACCTGTATGCACGCCGCGTTTATAAGCACTGCCGCAAATGAAACGGGCAAAATGATCACGATAAACCAGAAAAACACGGCGGATGCCGGATTTTTCAGAAGCTGCGTCATCAAGAGAGCATATAAAAACAGCGCGCCGTATACCGCGGCGCCGGGCCGCAGCGTGAGTCGGCTTTTTCGTTTTGATTTGTCTGATGAGTTCATTATGCTTATCTTCCGGTAGTTCTTGCGGTTTTGTAAGGAACCTCAATGCCGCGCGAAAGCTCGCCGAGAATATCGGAGGCGCTCTTTTTCTGCATACGCGCTTCCTGACTCAGGGCGAGTCTGTGCGCCACAACGGGTACATACAGCGCGGAAACGTCCTCGGCAAGCACATAGTCGCGGCCGCGTATGAATGCATACGCCTGGGAAAGGCGCATGAGGGCGAGAGAGGCACGGGGAGACGCGCCGAGGGTTATAAGAGGCGTGTTTCTCGTTGCAGTAACAAGCTGAACTATGTATCTTGAGATTTCGGGCGCAACGTTTACCTTTGACACTATCTGTCTCAGTGTCATAAGCGACTGCGCGTCCGTAACGGCTTTGACGCTTTCGAGAGGATTATCCAGCTTTCTCTGCAGGATGACCGATATTTCTTCGGTCTCGCTCGGGTATCCCAGTGAGAGGCGGAGAACAAAACGGTCCAGCTGCGCCTCGGGCAGGGGATATGTGCCGATGTAGCCCGTGGGGTTCTGCGTTGCGACCACCATAAACGGCTTCGGCATTTCGTAGGTGACGCCGTCAACGGTCACGGCGCCTTCCTCCATTGCCTCAAGCAGCGCGGACTGTGTCTTGGGAGAAGCACGGTTGATCTCATCCGCAAGCAGGATGTTGCACATGACAAGCCCGTTTCGGAACTCGAACTTTTCCGATGCCCTGTTGTAGATGTTGAAGCCCGTTATGTCCGACGCCATTATATCCGGCGTGAACTGCGCGCGGTTGAATTTCAGCCCCGCCGCGCGGGAGATAGCTGCGGCAAGGGTCGTTTTGCCCGTGCCGGGCACGTCTTCGATAAGCACATGGCCGCCGCAGAGAAGCGCCGCGACCAGCATGGTGATCTCGCTGTGCTTGCCGATGATGACCTTTTCCGTTTCGTTGATTATCGCCTGCACGTGCTCGTTTGCCGCAATAGCTTTGTCGGCGGTCTCGGGAGAATAGTCGTATTTGATCATTTCAGAATTACCTTTCCTGTACTGAAAGCATTTCGGTATAGGATAATAATAACATTATTTATATATAATTGCAATATATACGGTGCATTTGAAAGGGCGTATGCCGTCATAATTAACAAAATATTAAAAATGGTTGACACGGGCGGTTGCATTGTGTAAAATAGATATAGTAATTATTCTTAATTTCGGAGGAAAATATGACACAGCAAAAAGCGGCGGTCATTGACGCCATTCGTGCCGCGGGGAGAACTCATCCTACGGCGGATACCATATATATGCTTGCCAAAGCACGCCTTCCTTCCATTGCGATAGGCACTGTTTACAGAAATCTTTCGCTTATGGAGGAGAGTGGGGAAGTGCGGCGCATAACTGTGCCCGGCGGCGCCGATCATTACGATATGGCACCGGAAGAGCATTTTCACATATTCTGCACGGTTTGCGGCAAACTTTATGATGTGCCCATGGAAAACGCGCATATAGATATTGTGGGGCTGCCCGATGGCTTTGTGCTTGACAAGTCAAGCCTTGTTATGGACTGCGTCTGCGCCGAGTGCGCAAAGAAAAAGCATTGACGGAACACGATCATCCGCTGCCTCGGGCAGCCTGCCCGAAACGCGGCGCGGTGCCGTCTTTCATAAAACGCGGCTTTGCCGTATGTAAAAAGGAGTAGTATTATGGAACTCAAAGGATCCCAAACCGAAAAGAACCTTATGGCGGCTTTCGCGGGAGAGAGTCAGGCAAGAAACAAGTATACCTATTTTGCTTCAAAGGCTAAAAAGGACGGCTACGAGCAGATAGCCGCGATTTTCACCGAAACTGCCGAAAACGAAAAAGAGCACGCGAAAATGTGGTATAAGCTTCTGAACGGCGGTATAGGCACTACGGAGGAAAATCTCGAGGCTGCCGCCGCGGGAGAGAACTACGAGTGGACGGATATGTATGCCGGATTTGCAAAAACGGCAAGGGAAGAGGGCTTTGATCAGATCGCCGCGCTTTTCGAGGGCGTTGCGGAGATCGAAAGAGAGCACGAAAAGCGCTATCTTGCCCTGCTTGAAAACTGCCGCGAGGGTAAGGTCTTTTCTAAGGACGGCGACACGATTTGGCAGTGCCGCAACTGTGGACACATCTGCGTCGGCAAAAAGGCTCCGGAGGTCTGTCCGGTGTGCGCTCATCCGCAGAGCTATTTTCAGGTAAAGGCGGAAAATTATTGATCTCCTGCGGCATTGCCGCGGGCGCGCGCAGCCGCGTTTCGCGGCTGTGTTCAAAGCGGGGCGGGAAAAATTACCGCCCCGCTTTTGAGTCGAAGGCGCTATTATTAACGTGATGTTTGTTGACACGGGGCGCTCCGTGTGGTATCATTTGAGTACCGACAGCGTCGGACGATACAGTATATTTGCAACTTTGAAATTGAGGCTGTTTTAATGAAAAGGTATATCTGCCTTGCACTGCTTACGGCAGTGATAGGCGTGTCACTTGCATCCTGTGCGGCGGTCTACAACGCGTTGGGCATAAGCGGTAAGGGAAAAGAGCTCGGCACGCCGGATGAAGATCAAATGATCCCTATACCGGAGGGCTATTATCTTACGGATGAGCATGCTCTCCAGCTTGTCTATACCGGAAACGATGTCGAATGCTCATACGATGTCTACATATGCGACGCCATGAGCGGAGAAGAAAAATTTCTCGGCATGGCGTACGGACTTGACCGTGACACCGAAAAGCTTACGGTCCCCGGATACAGCGATGTCAGAATAACTCTCGGTCTCAGCTACGAGACCGACGATACGGATGAGGGAGAGATCGTCGTAACTGACGAGAGCGCCAACGGCTACGGCGAGGCGTACGAGGGCAAGTATGCATATTTCGGTACGGAGTGGCACGCGCTTTCGGCAGATAATACGGTATATATGACGGCAGGCAAATACCGCAACGGTTCATACTGCCTGATAATCACCATTGAGGACGGCAGCATCGGCTTTGTCGTAAAGGATGCGGACGATGTAGTGCTTTTTGAAGCCGGACGCAAGCTTTCGGGCGATGTGTCGGAGGTGGCTTTTGAAAGAGGTTCGTCCACAATAAGATTTCTGAAAGGCGTTGATTCAAACGGCGCGTTTGTAGATCTTGTCGAGGTGGGCGGAAAGTCCGCTTCGGCATATGCGGGCAGATTTTACATCGTCAAGTGATCGGCAGGTCGGTATCTATTTTGGAAAAACGAGGTTTTAAGTATGGAAACATTGGGATATTATAACGGCGAGTACGGCGAGCTTTGCGATATGAAGGTGCCTATGCTGGATCGCGGCTGCTATTTCGGCGACGGCATATACGAGGTCACATACAGCAGAAACTATAAAATGTTTGCGATCGAAGAACATCTTGACCGCTTTTTCAGAAACGCGGCGGAGCTCGATCTGAATATCGCACAGCCGAGAGAAGAGTTGAAAGATATTCTTCGCGAAATGCTTTCAAAGCTTGACTGCGGCGAGCAGATGATATACTGGCAGGCGACCCGCGGCACGGCGCCGCGCTCTCATGTTTATCCCGAGGATATGCAGGCAAACCTGTGGATCATGATGAAGCCGGGCGTTATTCAGGATAACTTCAAAAAGGTTGCGCTTATGACTGCCGAGGACACGCGCTTTCTCCACTGCAATATAAAAACGCTGAACCTTTTGCCCAGCGTCATGATAGCTACACGCACCTCGCGTGAGGGCTGCCACGAGGCGGTTTTGCACCGCGGCGGCAGAGTAACGGAGGGATCGCATTCAAATGTGCATATTATAAAGAACGGCACATTCCGCACGGCGCCTACAGATCACCTTATACTTCCCGGCATAGCAAGAGCACACCTTATAGGCATTTGCAAAAAGAACGGCATTCCCGTTGATGAAACTGCTTTTACGGTTGACGAAATGATGGAGGCGGACGAGGTCATTGTTTCCAGCTCAAGCTGCCTGTGCCGCGGAGCTTATTCGATCGACGGTACGGAAGTAGGCGGCAGAGCGCCCGAAATACTTGACCTGCTTTGCAGAGAGACGCTGAAAGAGTTCAACGGGGAAACCGATATTTGACGGAAGAAGGCTGCATGATGAATTACGAGCGATTTTATGCGCGTGTCGATCTCGGAGCAATGCGAAAAAACGTCGCTGCCGTGAGAAATAAGGTCAGAAGTGAAACGAAGATCATGGCGGTAATAAAGGCAGATGCCTACGGCCACGGCGCGTCGGCAGTTGCAAAATATCTTGACGGCTGCGTGGACGCTTTCGGCGTTGCCTGCGTGGATGAGGCTGTCGAGCTTCGGCGGGACGGCTGTAAAAAACCTCTGCTCGTTTTGGGAAATGCGGACCCGTGCGAGTATTATTCAATTGTAAAAAACAATGTCAGCCCTACGGTATTCTGCTATGACGACGCAGCCCTTCTGTCTGCGGAGGCTCAGCGGCAGGATAAGACCGTAAAAGTACATATAAAAGTAGATACCGGCATGGGTCGTATCGGCGGTGCCCCGTGTGAGGCATTTGCCGATGAAGTCGAGAAGATCAGTCATTTGCCTAACATAGAGCTTGAAGGCGTTTTTACGCATTTTGCGTGTGCCGATGAGTCGGATAAGTCCAAGACCGAAGCACAGAAGAAGAAATTCGACGCGTTTATCGAAATGCTCGAGCGCCGCGGCGTAAAAATCCCTTTGCATCATGCGGATAACAGCGCGGGCATCATGGATTTTGACCATCACTATAATATGGTAAGAATGGGAATAATCCTGTACGGGCTGCGCCCCTCGGACGAGACCGACCGTGAGTGGAAGCTGTATCCCGCAATGGAGCTTATCGGAAAGATCACATATATAAAGAATATTGAAAAGGGGAGCACTGTCAGCTACGGCGGCACATTCGTCGCCGACCGCCGGATGAAGATCGCCACCGTTTCCGTCGGATATGCCGACGGGTATCCGCGCGCTCTCTCAAATCGCGGCTGCGTGCTTGTGCGCGGCGTCAGATGTCCCGTCGTCGGCAGAGTCTGCATGGACCAGATGATGATAGATGTGAGCAGCGTGCCGAATGCGCAGCGCGGCGACGATGCGGTCATTGTCGGCAAAAGCGGGGAACTGTATATTTCGGCTGACGAAGTTGCAAACGCCGCGGGGTCGTTTAATTACGAATTCGTATGCGGAATATCGCGGCGCGTGGCAAGAGTGTACTTCGACGGAGACAAGTATCTGGAGACTGTGTCGTATATATTAAAATGAATACAAATGCAAAAAACGGGATCTTTCCCGTTTTTTTGTCGTTTATTGTTTCGCTCATTTGATGGTTATGTTACACCTGCGTCGCATATGTGACTTTTGCATGGAACGATATAGAAAAATATGCACTTTTGGCTAAATTGTTTTGCGAATTCTATTGACTTTTTATAGGATTTGAGATATAATCTACGTGTATAAATTTAACTTGGAGGTTAAATCATGAAGAAAATTCTTTCGTACGTTCTTCTTGCCGCAATGCTTGTCGGTTGTATGATCCCGGCGCTTGTGATTAACGCGGCGGACGACGCGAAGATCACTGCAACAACTGCCGATCCTATGTGGCGTGACGAGACGTTCACATCGACAGTTGAGATCACGAACAACCCTGCGATTTCCTATCTTAAATTCATTATTTATTACAAGGTAGACGACATATCCGAGGTTGGACTGTCCTACAGTGATGCGCTTTTTGCCAAAGATGATGCATCTGCCACGGAACCTACTAACGGCAGCCACAAATCCGTAAAGAAATGGCTTTCTCCCGTTCTCGGCACCACTGATAACGATGAACTGGACAAATACAAGGCGGCTGTTGTTACTCTTGAAAGAACTGACGATGACGGTGAGTCTGTCAACATAACCGGGGACGGCAAACTGTTTGATGCAATATTCACAGCTAACGGCACCCCTGCAAATAACGCTGTTCTTTCCGGCGGTATTGTAATCATGGAAGCTATGAACGCAGACGGTGAAACCGTAACGATCAACCCCAATGCTGTTACGACAAATGCAACTGTTAAGCCTGACCCCTACGTTGGCATTCATGACGAACTGACAATGTTTGTGGCAGGTCCCCAGACCATTCCTTACGGAACCAAGAAGGTTTCTGTTGACATTCGTCTGGACGGAAACGATGTAGGTCTCTGGGGCGGTCAGCTCTACATTGCATACAATTCCAAATGGAATGTGGACTTTAATGCAGTCGAAAAAACCGGTACCGGTATAGTGAACGGTAACCTTTGGGCCGGTGTCGGAGCTACGTCCACATATAATATAGTATCTTATGATGCCGAAAACAGCAAGCGCGCACTGGTAAGATGCAATAAGTATGATGAAGCCCGCGATATGAATGCGAACGTTATTTCCGTTCTGCTCGAAAAAGAGCCCGGAACTACCGTTGACTTTGAAGGCGGTATTGTCTTAACCGTCAACTTTGACGTTCCTGCTGATGCAAAGGTCGGTGACCAGCTCAAGATCATGCTCGCAACTGTCGGCGACTTTGTTGTTAAAAAGAATACCGAATCCGATACAGCAAAGGGAATCGATCCTAAGCTTGAGGATCTTATGATCACCGTTGCTGCTGTTGAGTGCAAGCACGAGCGCACACATGAAAACGTAATTAATCCTACATGTGAAAAGGACGGCGAAACACAGATCGTTTGCGACGAGTGCGGCGCAGTAATTTCTTCTACTCCCATTCCTTCACCCGGACATAATTGGGTAAAGGGCGCAACTCATGAGCCTAACTGCAAGGACGAAGGCTACACCGAGTATACCTGCTCTGTTTGCCAGCAGACCAAGAGGGACGATATAGTTCCCGCTAACGATCAGCACGTATGGGTCGAGGGCACACCTGTTCCTGCAACCTGCGCTGAAGACGGCTACACCCCCTGGACCTGCTCTGTATGCGGCAAAGTAGAAAAGAGAGACATCGTTTCCAAGGACACCGTTGACCATACACCCGGCGAGCCTCAGACAACACCCGCTACCTGTACCGAGGACGGCAGAACCGTTGTCAAGTGCACAGTGTGCGGCACTGTTATCAGCGATGAGATTATCCCCTCCCCCGGACATAAGTGGGTTGAGGGAGACACTGTTGGGGCTACCTGCACTGAAAAGGGTTACACCGAGTATGAGTGCTCTGTTTGCCACGAGACAAAGCAGGATAACTTCAAAGACCCTCTTGGCCATGACGAAGCTGTCGAAGATAAGGAGCCTACCTGCACCGAGGACGGTTACCACAAGGTATACTGCAAGAGATGCAACGAAGTACTCACCAACGAGGTTAAAACCAAGCTCGGCCACACCGAGGCAGCTCCCATCGTTAAGAAGGTTCCTACCTGCACCGAGGACGGTTACACAACCGTCAGCTGCTCAAGATGCGGAACGCTTCTCCACGAGTCTTATCCCTGTCTCTTATACACATCTGACGCTGCCGACGATATGCAGTGTGTAGA
>USKS01000013.1 GCA_900555345.1 uncultured Eubacteriales bacterium | reverse complement strand
TCAAAGCGGTACCTCCGCAGCTTCAAAAATGTTCTGTGACATATTATTTCCCGCATATCGGCGTTTTAGCCGCCGCGGGTCGAAAATTACGTGCAATATTTGACTATTGACTTTATTTGCCGCCGCTTATATAATTATATGAGGACAAATTGACAGAATATTGACAATACATCGGAGAAATGTATGAAAAAGGAACTCAGACAGCTCGTTGACAAAAACTGCAGAATGCTTGAAGAGTCGGCGTGCGATTTCGAAGCTATATATAGTATAATGTTCCGCCTTAAGGATAATGTGCTGTGCGAGACCGAGGACGGTTTCGGTATCCGTCGGTACACATACGGCGAAGTTGAGAAAATGATAGAGTCCGCGTCGTCCGCGCTGCACAGCCGCATCGGTGCGACCCATGAATATGTGGCGCTGGAAATGGAAAACTGCGTCGAGTGGATAGTGGCGTTCTGGGCGATACTTCGCAGCGGCAACAAGCCATATCTTGTAAACTGCCGCCATCCCGCGGCGCTTTCGCAGGGCATTGCGGACACACTGAATATAAAATATACAGTAACGAGAGGCGAGACCCGCCTTTCGTGCGAAAATATAAACATAGACACTCTTTCGTCGGAGGAGCCTTTCGGCGGTGAGTTTGAAAACGAAATCGCGCTTTCCACCTCGGCAACAACGCTGAGAGAGGTCGTCTGCTTCTATACCGGCAGCGAAATGAGCCGTCAGATACTAAACACCGAGGATATCCTCAAATCCTCCGAGCAGATATCAAAGCACTATAAGGGCAGCCTGAAACAGCTGGCGTTTCTGCCGTTTTATCACATATTCGGCCTTGTCGCCGTATACTTCTGGTTCACGTTTTTTGCGCGCACCCTCGTGTTTATGAAAGACTATTCCGCCGACACGATAGTAAATACCTGCCGCGCCCACAACGTGACGCACGTGTTTGCCGTGCCTATGCTGTGGCACACGGTGGAAAAGCAGATAATGAGGCAGGCTGCATCGGAGGGTAAAGAAAAAACGCTTATGCGCGGAGTCAAATTCTGCACGGCGCTGCAGAACATCGCCCCCACCCTCGGCGCATGGCTATCAAGACGCATCATGAAAGACGTTACCTCTCGTCTGTTCGGCGACAGCGTGAGATTCTGCATAAGCGGCGGAAGCTATATTAAGGATTCCGCCCTGCGGCTCATAAACGGTCTCGGTTATCCTCTCAGCAACGGCTACGGCATGAGCGAGATCGGCATTACGTCGGTAGAGCTTGGAAAGCGTCCCTCGGCAAAAAACAAAAATTCCGTGGGCGCGCCGTTCAGATCGGTCGAATACAGACTGAACGATGACGGCGTGCTTGAAGTGCGCGGCGATTCCATCTGCCGCCGAATGCTTATCGACGGTGAGGAGATCACGAACGACGGTTGGTTTTCAACGGGAGACACCGCACGCTGCGAGGACGGCAGATACTATATTATAGGCAGATGCACAGACGCAGTCATCGGTGAGAACGGCGAGAACATAAACCCCGACGTTGTTGAGCAGTGCTTCACGCTTGACGGCGCCGACAGCTTCTGCGTTCTCGGGCTCGGCGAGAGGGAACACGAAACGCTTTCTCTTGTTGTGCGCCTAAGTCCCTATATGGCAGGCGACAGAGTGCGCGCCATAATGGATCTTGCATATGCGGAAAACGAAAAACTGCCTATGGCAAGCCGTGTTAGAAGCTTTTATATAACGTATGATCCCCTTGCGCCGGAAACGGCGGTAAAGGTGGGCAGAAAGTACCTTTCCCGCGCGGTTGCGGGAGGCAGCGTAAAGCTTATCCCCTTTGCCGAGGTCAAAACCGACACGCAGGGCGCGGAGTTTGACACATCCTCTCCCCTTGCGAAAAAGGTCAGCGAGATAATCGTCTCCGTTCTCGGCTGCGACGCCGATGCGGTCGGAGCGGACACCCACGTTATAAACGATCTCGGCGCGGACAGCCTGCAGTATTTCACGCTTATAACAAGGCTTGCCGAGGAGTTCGGCATAACCGGCTACTCCGACACGGACAAATACTGCTGCACCCTGCGCGAATTCTGCACCTACATAGAAAGGCATATAGGCTGAATGAAACTGTACAAACCGAGCCGCGCGGTAACGGCGTTCGTGAAGATCACGGGCGCCCCGGCTGCTTTTCCGTTTTTTAAGTACAAAACATACTACGAAAACAAAGAAAAACAGTCGAAAAAGCTGCCGAAGCCGTGCATACTGATGTCGAATCATACGTCTCTTATGGATTTTGTTCTGTATCTGACGGTGTTTCCCACAAGATACATCCGCTTTCTCATGGCGGAGGTGCTGTTTACCAAAAGTCCCGTGCTGACATGGCTTCTCTGCAAGCTCGGCGGCATATACGTAGACCGCGACGCGCGCGATTTTTCGTTTATGGCAGAGTCCATAAAAACACTTGAGAGCGGCGGTACCGTGGGCATTTTTCCCCAGAGCCGTCTGCCGGTGAACGGCTGCAGATGGCCCTTCAAGCCCAGCATCGTGTTTATCGCACTGCGCAGCGGCGCGCCTATCGTTCCGGTTTACACGGACGGACAGTACGGTATATTCAAGAGGACGAGGATCATGATAGGCGAGGCTGTTGATCTTCGCAGCCTTTGCAGCAGCAGAAACCCGGACGATGCCGAAATAAGCCGTCTTACAAAGCTGCTTGAGGATAAGGTCTACGCTCTCGGCGCCCGTCTTGACGAGATCAGGAAAGAAGAGACAAAATGCAGATAAAAAAGTTTTTTCGGCGTATCGGTCTTATATTTGACGTGCGCCGTATCCCTATGGATATAGGCAGGCTTTGCTGCCTGCCGCTGCAGCTGTTTTTCAGAATGAAGGTCGTTGATACAAACGGAAAGCCTTACAGAAAAATTTTGCGCGGCGGCGCGGTCCTCGCTCCCAATCACCCCACGTTTATGGATCCCCTTGCGGTGATCTGCCTGTTTTGGTACAGGCGCGTGTTCTGCATGGCGGGAGAGGCACTGATGAGCAATACTTTGAAAAAATTGCTTCTCGGCGGCATGGGATGCATCAGGGTAAACCGCACAAAATCGGATATTGATGCCGTGAGAAAAGCGAAAAAAGTTCTCGACGGCGCGCGTCCGCTTACGGTTTTTATGGAGGGCGGCATACACCGCGACTCCGAGCTGGGAGCATATAAGGGCGGCGCGGTGCTTTTGGCGGTGCAGTCCGGCGTGCCCATAATCCCCATGTACTCCGGCAAAAGGCGGCATTGGTACAATAGGCGGCTGTTTGTAATCGGCGAGCCGTTTTACTGCAGCGATCACTGCGCAAAGCGATTTCCCGCTGTGGGCGATATAGAAAAAATGACGCTTTTGGTGCATGATGAGTGCGAAAAGTGCAGAAATACATATATAAGACTTACAGGCGGCGCTGCGGGAAGATCGGAGCCCGAAACCGCTATGGCAAAGACGGAGGAAATAAAATGACGACATACGAAAGAGTTGCAAAGGTCCTTGACAGTGTTTTCGAGGGAGAGATCGACCCTGCGGGGCTCAGCGAGGATTCAACGCTGCGCGGCGACGTAGGTATGAGTTCCATCGCCATGCTGTACATGGTAATGGGACTTGAAGAAGAGTTCGGCATAAAGTTCACAAACAAGGATTTCGAAAAGATGATGACCGTCGGCGATGTTATAGCCTGCATTGAGGGAAAAACGAAATGAGATGGGAAAAACGCCTGCCCGAGGCGGGCGATATGGTCCGCACAAAGGTGAGCTTTTATCATCATTACGGCGTGTATCTCGGAGACGGCCGTATAGCGCAGTTCGGGCGCCCCGTAAATACAGGTATCTCGCGGGAGCAGATCGCGGTCTGCATAACGGATACCAAAGGATTTCTCAGTGAGGGCGGCGGGGCGGAATGCGCCGTTCTTGACAGGGAAGAGCGGAAATGGCGCCGCCCTCCGAAGGAGTGCGTGGAGTACGCCGAAAGCTGCGTCGGCGAGACGGGCTACGATTTTATACACAACAACTGCGAGCATTTCGCGTACCGCTGCGTTTTCGGCGTGAATTATTCGCCCACGGAGGACTCCGTGCGGCAGAAGATCCGCAAAAAGCTGCGGGGAGAGAAATAAGTACGCAATTTCGTGATTTTGGCGCGGCCGGCGAGGAAACCGCGTATTTTCTTGCGGAGCTTTTCTTTGCGCAGACATTCGGCGGACTGCCGCTTTTGCGCCCAAACCGTATAGGGCGGTCCGCGCGACGGAGAGCGGAAAATTTCGCCCGCTTTATAAAGATTAAAACCGCACAGCGGTTTTTTTCTTTATATTTTGCGCATATATTGACACAGAGTTTTTCAAAATGATATAATCAGCTTACGGCCGGTTATAAAGAAAGGGCTGAGTCAATGTGACCCTTGCCGGATGCAGAGAGAGAGGCGGCGGAACAGTCGAGCGCGTCTGCCTTGACGCGGTGAGCGCCCGCAGACTGCGTAATCTGGGAGTTCTGCCGGGTACATACGTAAGCGTCGTCGGACGGCGGCGCGCGGCGGTAATTATTAAAGCGCGCGGCGTGCGCTACGCCGTGGGCATAGAATGCGCCGCAGGCATATTTCTGAGGGCGGGCGGCAAATGAGAGAGCCCGAGCTGAAAATAGCGCTTGCCGGCAACCCGAACTGCGGCAAGACGACGCTTTTCAACGCCTTTACGGGCGCGCGCCTTAAAGCCGCAAACTTTCCCGGGGTGACGGTGGAGATAAAAGAACGCGAATTTGAAGCCTGCGAAAAAACGGTGCGCCTTTTTGATCTGCCGGGCACATATTCTCTTGACGCCGCGAGCGAAGAAGAAAGGCTTGCCTGCGACTTTATCTCGGGCAAAGTCGGCGGCGCGGATGTTATAATCAATGTTGCGGACGCTTCCTGCCTTGAGCGAAGTCTGTATCTGACGCTTCAGCTTCTTGAAATAAATATTCCCACGGTGCTTTGTCTTAACATGACGGATATAGTAAAGCGCCGCGGTATGCATCTTGACTGTGAAAAGCTCGGCGGGCTGCTGGGCATTGCCGCGGTTCCCGTTTGCGCAAGGCGCCGCGAGGGTCTTAAAGAGCTTATAGCGGCTGCGGTGAGCGCAGCGGGGTCGGGCAGACATGACAGCGCGAAAAGTCTTTGCCGGATATACTCTTCGGTCGGGTGCGGGACAAAAACGGACCCCGCGGCGGAGAATATGCGGCGACGCGGCGGACATGAAACGAAACGGGACCGCGCGTCAAACGGCATTTGGCGACGCGGCGGATATGAAACAAAACGGGACCCCGCGGCGGACGACATTGGACGGTACGCCGCGGCAAAAAAGCTTGCCGCGCTTTGCTGCCCGGACTGCGGCAGCGTTTCCCGTGTCACCGACAAAGTCGATGCCGTCTTTACTCACCGATTTTTCGGTTTTCCCATTCTTGTGCTCGTCGGCGCTCTTGTCCTTTTCGCTTCGTTTGCGACAGGAGATTTTCTGGCAAAGTATACCGACGGCGCAATGCTTTACATATCGACCCGCGTCGAAATGCTTCTTTCGGGAGTCGGCGCGGCGCCGTGGCTCGTCTCCCTTTTTGTTGACGGCATTCTCGGCGGATTTTCAAGCGTTGTTTCTTTTCTGCCGAATATTGCTGTGCTGTTTTTTCTGCTCGGCATGCTTGAGGACAGCGGCTACATGGCACGGGCGGCTTACAACGCCGACGGCATAATGCGTCATGTCGGTCTTTCTGGCAAGGCGTTCATCCCCATGCTTCTCGGCTTCGGGTGCTCTGTTCCCGCTGTTATGGCGGCGAGAACGCTTGAGGGCAAAAAAGAGCGGTTCGCGGCTGTAATGTCCGTTCCGTTCGTCGCGTGCAGCGCGCGGCTTCCCGTATGTCTGATGCTCGCAAAAACGTTTTTTTTCGCAAATCCCGCGGCTGCGGCAGTGGCTGCCTATTTTGCGTCGGTCACGGTTGCAATGCTGTGCGCGGCGCTGCTTTCGCAGTCGGGGCGCAGAGAAAAACGCATGTTTATACTTGAGCTTCCCGACTACAAAATGCCGTCGCTGCGGTCGGTTTTTACATACACATTTGACAAATCAAAAGAATATCTCAAAAGAGCGGGCACCGTGATAGTGCTTGCGTCCGCCGCGGTGTGGGCGCTTTGCGGCACATACGGCGCAAGATGCCCCGGAGAGGCTTTGGGCAGAATGATCGCCCCGCTTTACTTTCCGTGCGGGTTCGGCACATGGCAGCTTGCCCTTGCGCTGATCTCGGGCATTGCCGCAAAAGAGGTCATAGTATCATCCCTTGCGGTGCTGTATTCCTGCAGGAGCGCGGCGGAGGTCGGCGCAGCCCTTTATGCGTCCGGATTTACGACGGCAAACGCGGCATCTCTCATGGTATTTGTGCTCTTATATACGCCCTGCGCGGCTACTCTTGCCGCGATACGGCGCGAAACGGGCAGCCGCGCGGCGGCACTGCTTGGCGCACTGGGACAGTTTTTAACGGCGTGGCTTGCGTCGGCTGCCGTATACGGCGTGTGCCGATTAATTATGTGAAAAAGTAAACAATGCATTTATGTGCTGAAAGGAATATAAAAATGACAGAAAATCTGAAAGTTTTGCCCACTCCCAAGGGCTGGTGGAAAAACGGAGAAAACTGCTTTGTTGAGGAAAAAATATGCGGAGATTTTGAGGGCGCGCGCGCCGCTTTCTGCGAAGACGCAAAGCGCTGCGGCTTTGACTTTTCCGACGGCGAGGGCGGAATTTACGTTGAAAAGGACGCCGCCATGGAGCGCGGAGAATATAAGCTTTGCATAAAGGATTCGAAAGTTCTGCTTTCCTCAGGCGGCGAGGAGGGCGCGCATTACGGCTTTGCAACGCTTTTGCAGCTTATGAAGAAATACGACGGCAAGCTGCTTCTTGAAAGCGTTACCGTCTGCGACAAGCCCGACTGCGCATACCGAGGACTGCTTGTAGACTGCGCGCGCAGCCTGCACCCCGTGGCACTTATGGAAAAATATGTGGATATGTGCCGGCTTTACAAGATAAAATATCTGCACATCCATTTTTCCGACGACGAAAGCTATGCGCTGCCGTCAAAGGCGTTTCCGCTTCTGACGACGGAGGGCAGAAGCTATACGGAGGATGATATCGCGCGTCTCAGGTCTTACGCGTCAAGCCGCGGAGTGAGCATTGTGCCGGAGATAGATACTCCCGGGCATTCAACGGTGCTGCAGCAGAAGTATCCCGAGGTTTTCGGCGATAAGGGAATCCTTAAATTCACACAGTCCGCGATCGACGGCACAAAGCAGCTGTACAGAGAACTGTGCGAGCTTTTCCCCGAGAGCGAATATATACATATCGGCGGCGACGAGTCCCGTCTCGGCTGGTGGATAGACTGCCCCGAGAGCGAGGCATACGGCAGACAGTGCGGCTATCTCCCCGAGGACAGCGCGCCGGGCATGAGCTCCGCAGAGTATCTCATGCTGCGCTATCTTGCGCACTTTATCGCGGAAAACGCGAAAACCGTTATTTCCTGCGGCAAAAAGCCTATCGTTTGGGAGGGCTTTCATAAGATTACAAACGGCATGATACCCAAAGAATGCAGCGTTATGGTGTTTGACTCAAGCTACCAGCTCACATCATCGCTCGTATCGGACGGCTTTGACGTTATAAACTGCTCATGGCTGCCCACATATGTGGTAACGCCCACATGGTTCTACAGCGAGAGCGACTGCTTTGACTGGGATATATGCTCATACGGTACCATAAACGAGGCATCGCCCTATTGCGGCGGTATGATGCGCCTGCCGTACAACTCCCATATGATCGGCGGTCAGCTTTCCAGCTGGGGCGACACGGTGGAAAAATCCTTTGAAACGCCCGCTGTCGGCAGAAGCGACGAATTTGAAAAAATAAGCCGCCGTCTGCCGTACATCAGCGAAAACACATGGAACATTTCAAAGAGGACCGATTTTGACAGCGCCGCAGACACTCTCTGCGCGGCAGACAAGGTTCTCGATGCGCTGACGCGCTGAATCACGAAGCCGCCGCGACAGTCATATTTCGGCGCTCGGACAAGTATAATTGACTGAGAGGACGAAAGCGAAGGAAGAAGAACAATGAAACTTCGAAAATTTGATCTGAAAGATAAAAAAACGCTTCTGACAGTGGCGGCGGTATGCACTGCGTTTGTTTTGCTGTTCGGCGGCATTATAACGGCGGTGGCGCTTATATCCCGCCGCAAAGAAAACCCCCACGAGGAGGCGGCTGCCGCGGTGGAGCATATGCGCGGCGTCTGGATAGCGTCGGTATCGAATATCGATTTTCCCTCGGCTCCCGATCTTACAAAGGAGCAGCTGGAGAGCGAGCTTGACAGCATAGTAGATACTGCAGATGCGGCGGGGCTCAACGCCGTATTTTTCCAGGTGCGCCCCAGTGCGGACGCACTGTACGCCTCCGACATTTTTCCCGTCAGCAGGTATATGTCAACGGACGGCACTCTGACCCTTGACGCGCTGGAATACTTATGCGCGGCGGCGCACAAAAAAGGTATAGCGGTGCACGCGTGGATAAACCCGCTGCGGGTCGCGGCGGGCGGCGACATCGACTCTCTGCCGGACAACAGCCCCGCAAAGAAAAATCCCGCATGGGTGGTGAAATACGCGGACGGCAAGCTGTATTTCGACTGCGGCAGGGAAGAGGTAAGAAAACTTATCTGCGACGGCATAAAAGAGATAGTTGAAAACTATGATGTCGACGGCGTTGTTTTTGACGACTATTTCTATCCGTATCCGAAATACATACAGGCTTCCGACGGCACGAGCGCTCTCGCCGAGTTTGACGACGGCGATACCTTTGCCGAGTACGGACGCGATTTTGACGATATAGGCGATTGGCGGCGCGACAACGTAAATAAGCTTGTGCGCGGCGCATACGAAACCGTAAAATCCGCCGATGAGCACTGCGCCTTCGGCGTTGCTCCCTTCGGCATCTGGAAAAACGGCTACGGCGACGAAAGCGGCAGCGAAACACGCGGCTCGCAGTCGTACTACGACATATACTGCGACACCGTTGCGTGGATAGAGGGCGGATATGTGGACTACGTTGCCCCGCAGCTGTACTGGCGCGAGAGCGAGAGCGCCGCGCCGTATGACGCTTTGTGCGACTGGTGGAGCAGTACGGTCGAGGAAAAAGGCGACGGCATAAAGCTTATAATATGCCACGCGGCGTACCGCTATGAGGACGACTGGGAGAATCCGGCGGGAACAATGCTTTCTCAGCTCAGGTACGCAAGCGAAAAAAATGTGTACAGCGGCAGCGTTTTCTACGGCTATGAGGAAATAAGGGATAACCTGCACGGCATACGCGATGAGCTGCTCGAATTCTACGGAGCGAAAAACAGCGAAGAAAGTACAAATTAATTGCGATTCTGTTGCGGCGTCCGTGTTGACTTTGCCGCGCGGATGGTGTATTATATTTATAAGAAAGTATACAAAAGAGCGATCGGAGGCTTTGTTATATGAGCAAAAAGAAAAGATTTTGGGATCTGTTGTCGCAGGCACCTCTGATCGTCGGCTTTCTGGCGCTTTCCGGCATAGTATCGTATTTTGTAATAATGCTGCTTCGCTGGATAGAGGAGCTTATGGGTGCCGACGGCGGCATGCTCCACACGGTGCTTGTGGGCGTTGACGTTGCCCTAGGCATATGCCTTTGCGTTTTCGCAACCTTTATCTATATGCGCCGACTCGGTGCAAACGACGTTAACTATCTCAGAGGGCACGGCGCGTCCGACAGCGATCTTTCGCCCGATACGGGCATGGCTGCTGCGGCATTCGCATTCGGTGCGGTTCTGTATGGGCTTGCGCTGTGGCTTCTCGGTATTTTCGGATGGGAGTTTTTCTCCGGTCCCATAGCGTATATGTCCGCGGCGCTCAACTTCCGCTGGGGCACGGGCATACCGGACGGCGATATGGTCTTTTGGTGCAGGCTTGTCGGATTTGTCGTGTATATGGCAGCGGTATTTCCCGCAATGCTTCTCGGCTACAAAGACGGCTTTACAAAACGCCTCTCCGCCGGCGACGCGAAATAAGATTTGCTTTTTATAAAAAATGAATATATCGCCCTTATAAGGAAAATCCTATAAGGGCGATATTTTATTGTTTTTTATGGGGAGATGTGGTATCATATGGTTGAACTTGACAGGCGCCTCAAAGCGGTTTCGGCATTTTTCTGCGTAAAGCTGTTTGTGCTCGGCGGCGCGTATTACTGCCTTCTGGAGCTTTTATGGAGAGGGCGGACCCACTGGACGATGCTTCTCATGGGCGGAACGGCGATAACGATACTGTATTTCGTTTTCAGCGAAAAGCTTTCCGTGGGACCCGTTGCGAAATGCGTTGCCTGCGCGCTTCTGGTGACCGCCGCCGAGTTTATCTGCGGTTGCATAGTAAACCTTTGGCTGGGCTGGGACGTCTGGGACTACTCCGGACGCAAATTCAACGTTCTGGGGCAGATATGCCCCCTGTTCACTCTTTTCTGGGGGCTGCTTTCAATTCCCGGAGCATATATAAGCCGGGTGCTGCACAGGCTGCATGACATCACCGTTACGAAAGAGATCATGAAATATGAAAAACAAGCAAAGATATAACAAAACTTTGCCGAAAGTGCTGCGCACGGCGTGCGCGGCACTTATCGCCGCGGCGGCGGTCATATTCGTGTGGGACGCTTTCCGTCCCGCCGAAACATTAACCGACGGGGCAGAGTGCGAATTTCACTTTATTGACGTGGGGCAGGGCGACTGTTCGATGTTCTTTGACAAAAACAGTACCGTGGTAGTTGACGCGGGCACTACGGAAAGCGGAGAAGCGACACTTGAATACATCCGCAGATATACAGATACACTGGACTATCTCATACTTACGCATCCGCACGAGGATCACATCGGCGGCGCGGCGGAGCTTATTGAGGGGCTTCGGGTCAAAAACGTACTTATGACCGACGCCGCCTCGGACACATATACATTCACGCATCTTCTGGATGTGATCGAGAGCGGCAATGTAAACGTCATGCAGGCAAAAGCGGGCGAGCAGCTCGAAGCCGGAGGCATGAAGATCACCGTGCTCGCGCCTCTTTCCTCTTTTGATAACTACAACAATTACAGCATGGTGGTGCGTATAGACTACGGCGCGGTTTCCGCGGTAGTTACGGGAGACGCCGAAAAAGCCTCCGACAGGCTGATGCTGAAAAAGTGGGGCAGCGAGGGTCTTCGTGCCGATGTGCTGAAGCTTGCGCATCACGGTTCGTCCACATCCACCTCAAAGAATTTTCTTGAGGCGGTGGACCCGCAGTGGACTGTGATATCCTGCGGCAAAAACAACAGCTACGGGCACCCCCATGCCGAAACTCTCGCGCTGCTTTCCGAGTTTGACATACCGTATGTCAGAACGGACGAGCTCGGTACGGTAGTTTTCAAAACAGACGGAAAGGTTCTTGAGCTCGAGAATGACCGGTAAGCCGCGGCAGGAGCGCGCCTCACGCCGAAAAACGGGGCGTGGGGCTGCGTCTTGCGGTTTGAGATTCGGCTGCGGTGCAGCCGCGCAGAGAAATAAATGCCGAAATACAAGGCGGCTCCCGCAGATGTTCTCTGCGAGAGCCGTCTTGTTTAATGGGTAGGTAAGGATATGAAAAAAGTTTTAGACAATGTTAGGTTCGGCCGACACATATGCCGGCGCTGACAGAAGCAGCTGCTCAGCGGATCTTGTATTTCAGACGCAGGTTATCCGCGATCATGGCGATAAACTCGCTGTTCGTCGGCTTTCCGCGGTTGTTTTGTATAGTGTATCCGAAATACGAGTTCAGGGTATCTATGTCTCCGCGATCCCATGCAACCTCGATAGCGTGGCGTATTGCACGCTCCACACGGGAGGTCGTTGTAGAATACTTCTTTGCAACCGATGGGTACAGCACCTTCGTTACCGAGTTGATTATATCGTTGTCGCTTATAGTCATCAGTATTGCCGTGCGAAGGTACTGATATCCTTTTATATGGGCAGGCACCCCGATCTGATGGATTATCTTTGTTACCTGTGCTTCAATATCGGGAGGAGCCGCATTGGTGCCGCCGGGCGCGATGGAGCCGTCGGCGCGACCTTTGTATATTGAGCAGATATGCTCCGCAAGGCTTGTATAATCAAGGGGCTTGGGCAGGCAGAGCACTGCGCCCGCGCGGGCTGCCTCAAGGAATATGTTCTGATTTGTTACAAGAGAGGCGATTATAAACGCCGGTGCCTTGTCCGCACCGTAGTTCTGTGCCATTGCCTGACGTATAAGTCCTATGCCGTCAAGCTTTGAGAGCCATACATCGGCTATTACTATATCGGGATGATTTCTGATAATCGATTTCAGAGCTTCTTCTCCGTTTGATACCTCCTCAACAAAACGTATTCCCGCGCGAAGCAGTGCATCTCTGCACATTCTTTTGTTTTCCGAGTTTTCATCTGCAATGAGTATTTTGATTTTTTCCATTGTCGTATCTCTCCGTTTTGTGTGAATTTTTACTGTGTCTATATGTTACCATAAACTGGTAATAATTTCAAGTATTTTCCAGTTTTAATTTTGCACAAATTTGGCGAATACAAATTGGTAATAATTTACATTTGTGCTATTTGGTCAACCTTGGCGGGAAATATACGGTGAAAAACCGCAAAATATCCGAAAAATGCAGTATTGACGAATAAATATAAAAAAAAGCTTGACAAAGTCTTTTGTGAATGATAAAATCTAACCAACCTGATAGGTCAGTAAATGAAAGGAGACACGTCGTGAAGAACTATTTCGAAGAGCTTATAAGATCGAACTTTCGCTGCGGACGAATGGAAAGCTCCCGGACACCTTGGAATTGTGCGGGTCTTGTCGGCGTGCCGTCAGTCACTTGCTGAAAGCGAGAACGCATAAACGTGTCCGGGAATCATGGTTCCCGGACTTTTTTCATAAATTCGGAGGAAACGATGCTTGAACTTGTAAACGTATGCAAGACCTTTGAAGGCGCCGGCCGTACCGTCGAAGCGGTGAAGGACGTGTCGCTGAAGATCGAAAAGGGCGATGTTTTCGGCATAATCGGTCTTTCCCTCGAAATAATCGAACAGTTCTTTATAACCTACGGTATTCAAGGCATTCAAATGACGCAAAGGCCACAACCGCCGGGCTTCATCTTCCAGTCCTTCCTCCAGCATCAGGTCTACCCGCCGGTCGATCCGGGCATACAACTCTTCTCTTTCGCGGTTCAAGCCGA
>USKS01000012.1 GCA_900555345.1 uncultured Eubacteriales bacterium | reverse complement strand
CTTTGCGCCAATATACTTATCGCTGAGATCCTGCGCCTGCTGTCCCCGGGAGAGACCCCGTCGTTTGATGCCTTACATCTCGGCAGCATTGCCGACATGATGGGAGACGGCATTATCAATTCCGCCGTAGCTAAAAAGCTTGTCGCCGACCTGCAAAAGGGAGATTTCGACCCGCGGGCGCGGGTGGAGACGGAAAACCTGGGACAGATAAACTCAAAAGAAGAGCTCAGCCTCCTTGCCGTGCAGGCTGCGGAATGCTCTCCTGGAGCGGTGCGAGACTTTCTCGGCGGGAAAAAGAGCGCCGAAAAAGCGATCGTCGGAAAAGCCATGGCGCTCAGCCGCGGCAGAGCAAACCCCGCGCTTCTGGCAGCCGAGATAGGGGCACTTCTGGAAAAAATGAAGGACGGCGCACAGGACATATAAACCGGTCGCGTCCCCGACAAAATACAGCAAGTATGCAGGCAGGTAAGTTCCATGCTTGCCGCGTGCCGCCGGGCACGGGACTTTAGTTTGAGATCGCCGCGTGCCGCCGGGCACGGGACTTTAGCGCCTGCGGCACTTTGAGACCGCCGCGTGCCATTTTTGTCCGTACACGGAAATTTTTACTCCTCAGCCGCGCTCCCGCGCCGTGCCGCGTCGACCTGCCCTCCCGCAGACGGCGGAGACGGCGGGCGACGCCCTGCGCCGGTAACGTGGCGCATACAGCCGACTGACGCGCTCCCGCGGCTTGACAGGCAGAACACAATGCTGTATAATTTACTCCAGTAAACAGAAAAGAGATAAACATGAGTTTTTGGACAAACTTTGTCGATGCGCTGCTCGACGCGCTGAAGGACAGCGCAATGATACTGCCCTTTATGTTTGCCGCGTTCGTGGTCATAGGGCTTATAGAGCGCGGCGCGGGCAAACGCATGGTCAGCGTCATACTTGCCGCCGACAAAATAGGGCCGCTGCCCGGGGCACTGCTCGGAGTTGTGCCGTCCTGCGGGTTTTCGGCGGCAGCGTCAAATCTGTACGGAGCGGGTCTTATCACCACAGGCACCCTGCTTGCGGTATATCTTTCCACCTCGGATGAAATGCTTGCCGTGATGGTGTCAAGCACGTCGACTGCGGCAACGCCCGCGTTTATACTGAAAGTACTGGGCGTAAAGGCGCTGAGCGCGGTTATCTGCGGCTTTGCTGCAGACGGAGCGGTACGCCTTGTGTATGCCATCCGCCGCAGATCCGCCGAGAAAGCGCAAAATAGTGATGACGGGGCAGACGAAGAAGAGTACAATGCGGAGGAGTGCTGCTGCACGGACGGATGCTGCGCCGCGAGGGGCAATTTGTTTTTGTCGGCGCTGAAACGTACACTGCGCACACTTGCGTTTATATTTGTAATTTCCCTTGTGCTCGGCGTGCTGTTTGCCTATGTCGATAAAGCGGCTGTGGGCGCGTTTATGAAGAAAATGCCGGTGCTCGGCTGTGTCATCAGCGCGCTGCTCGGTTTGATACCCAACTGCGCCGTGTCCGTCGCGCTTACGGAGCTGTACCTTGATGGCGTCATAAGCGTGCAGATGATGCTCTGCGGACTTATGACAGGTGCGGGCAGCGGACTTCTGGTGCTGTTTCATTCGAATAAAAATATGACGGAGAACGCCGTGTTTGTGCTACTGCTTTTCGTAAGCGGACTGGGCATGGGCAGCCTTGCGGGTGCGCTTCTGTTCTGAAATAAGGAGAAGACATATGGACTTTACCGAAACATTTACAAAAGAAAAGCATACCGCCTGCGGTATTGAACAGGATTATCGCTTTCACAGACCCGAATGCGGCGACGACGGAAGGTTGCATCCGCTGGTGCTGTTTCTGCACGGCGCGGGCGAGAGGGGAGACGACAACGAACTTCAGCTGAGGATAGGCATCGGCACCGCTCTCGAAGATCCCGAAAGCCCTCTGCACGATTCGTATATAATAGCTCCTCAGGTGCCCAGTGATGGTCAGTGGGTCGATTGGCCGTGGCGCGGCGGACTCTACGACACAAAGACCGTTGCCGAAACACCGTACCTTGCCGCAGCTGCGTCTCTTGTGCGCGAGACTATGGAAAAATACCCGATAGATAAAAGCTGTGTGCTTCTCATGGGCATATCCATGGGCGGCTTCGGCTCGTGGGACGCGCTTTACCGCCACAGAGATATATTCTGCGGTGCGTTCATCTGCTGCGGCGGCACCGACCCGTCCACCGCTCCCTGCATCGCGGATAAGGTGATTTTTACATATCACGGCGACATTGACGAGACAGTATCCCCCGCCGGCACGAGAGCAATGGCAGAGGCACTGAAAAAGGCGGGCGCCGAGCATTTTACATACCGTGAGTATGCGGGCATGGGTCACTGGACATGGGACAGAGCCTATGCCGAATATGACGACATAAAGGCTCTGTTTGCAGAGCTTGCAAAAAGAAAATGAAAATAAAAAGCAGAATTAAAAGCATATTTTTCTGCGCGGCGGCAGGCATTCTTGCAGCCGTGCTGCTTTGCTCCTGCACCGCCCGAAACATAAACGGCGGCGATGATACGGACAGTGATATGACTGTCGGCGAGATAAACCCCGATTACGGCAAAGTGTGCGCCGCGGATCGCGACGACGGAGTTCTTCGGGTGCTTATCGACCCGGGCCACGGCTTCGGCGACGTGGGCTGTCAGTCTCCCTACGGCTTTGACGAAAAGGACCTGACGATCGTTTACGCGAACATTCTTCGAGAAAAGCTTGAGGACGCGGGCGCCGAGGTGTACATGACCCATGACGGCGAAAGCTTTCCATCGGCTTCGGAGATAGCCCGCAGAGCGGACAGCCTCGGCATTGTCTACGACAGCGAAAAGCTGGTTGACAACAACGTTTTCAGCGCCTATGAGCGAAGCGTCTGGGAGAACGTTACAGACGCCGAAAAGCATATAGACCTGTTTATCTCTCTGCACATAAACAGCATTGAGAACGCGCCCGAGTGCAGCGGTTTTTCGATCGACTGGTACGAGGCGAACCCTCAGGCAGCGAGCCTTGAAAAATTCGCCGCCGATCTCGGAAAGCGGCTGGAGGACGGATATTCAAAAGAGGTCAGACTGTTTTCCGACAGCCTTAAGGACGCGTACATAGTAAATAAGTATACAAACACGCCCTCCGTGCTTGTGGAGCTTGGATACGCCACAAACAGTGAGGATGCAGCGGATATGCAGAATCCCGCCTGGCAGAAAAACGTCTGCGGTACTATAGCCGACGCTATAGTCGACTGTTTCGGCTGAACTGTTTGATACTCGGTATTTGCAGGCTGTCACATGCGACAGCCTGAGCCGTGGCTGCTTTTTTTACCACGGATGTCGAATTATCAAAAAAGTTATGTTTTTTGATGTTTTTAACTTTATTTTTGTCCTAATATAAAGTATAATGTTTGTAATGCATTTTGCAGATAAGATACACGACAGCCGCGCATGCAGTGCTTTTTCTATATGCTGCATGAAAATAAAAAATTTACAGTGTTATTGAAGGAAATCGCTCAGTACATGATAAGATTGTTAAACAAGTATAAAGAAGGTCTGCGGTATCTTGTGGTCGGCTGCGGTACAACCGTAGTTAATTTCGGATTGTTTTGGATATTTGAGCGCATTTTCCCGGATGATTTTGTACTGCTATACAACCTTCTTACTTTTGTATTGGCTACGCTGTTTGCCTTTTTTCCGAATAAGTTTTGGGTGTTCAAAAGCAGCAAAAGCGGAGCGCGTCAGTTTATGAAGGAAATAGCGGGCTGGCAGGGTCCTGTCATTTGCTTTTGAAGAAGCAGGTCTTTTCGTGTGCCAGCATTATCTGAAACTCGCGAGATATACTTTCGGAAGTATTTCGGGATTGCTTATTGCAAAAGTAGTTCTTGCTTTTGTTGCAGTGCTGATCAACTACTTTTTCAGCAAATTTGTTGTCTTTAATAAGGAGAAGCGAAAGAATGCGAATTCTAATGATATTGCCGGCTTATAACGAAGAAAAGAACATTGTTTCGGCGGCTGATCAGATACGCAATTGCCGTTTCTCCGAGGGGATTTATGTTGATATAATAGTTATAAATGACGGCTCAAAAGATAAGACGGAAAAGGTCTGCCGTGACAACGGTATCCCGTGTATATCACTGATACATAATCTCGGAATAGGCGGAGCGGTGCAAACAGGATATATTTTCGCTGCCATGCAGGACTATGATATAGCCGTTCAGTTTGACGGCGACGGACAGCACGATATACATTCGCTTGAGACATTGATAAAGCCGATTGTTGACGGAGAAGCCGATTTTACGGTGGGCTCGCGATTTGTTGACAAATCGGCAAGCGGATTTCAGTCCAGCGCAATGAGACAGTTCGGTATAAAGCTGCTTTCCGGATTGCTGAAGCTTCTGACGGGAGAAAAAATATTGGATATAACCTCCGGTTATCGGGCTGCAGGCAAAAATGCCATTGAAATTTTTGCACGCGAGTATGCCCAGGATTACCCTGAGCCGGAGTCGCTTATAGTGCTTCATAAACGCGGATTGCGTATCAAAGAGTGCCCGGTCAATATGTTTGAGAGGGAAAACGGAAAGTCCTCCATCGGAACGCTTTCTTCTGCGTATTATATGCTTAAGGTAACGTTGGCAATGATATTCAGAGCACTTCAAAGGGGGTGATACTATGCTGGCGGTATATCTTCGTATAGAAATGATAGTTTTGGCGCTTGCTATACTTGGGTTTGTAGTGCTGTCGATCATAAGATACGGTCTCTCGGTCAAAAACTCCCTCGTTTGGCTTGCACTTGTAGTTCTGATGACGGTTATTGCCGTATTTCCGCAAATTGCCGAGTGGCTGTGCCGCATTACCCGAATAGAAACGCCGACAAATCTGCTGTTTCTCGGCGGCATACTGATACTCATGGCACTTTCTTTTTCGCAGACAATAAACAATTCAAGACAGGCAAAGAAGATCAAAGAGCTGGTGCAGATCGTATCCATAGAAAGATACCTTAACAGTAAAAATAAGGAGAAAACAGTTGAAAAAGCTACTGATGAACATAAGGAAGAACCGTAAAATACTGATATTTTTGGCGATAATTTTTGCCGCGAGAATAATATCGGTGATGGCTTTGGATGCGGATTATAATCTGGACAACGATGACATGTCCTACATAGAAAGCGGTATAAGATTTGCAGAGACCGGAACGATCACCATGCACAGCGAATATCCGTCGGCACAGATAATGCCCGGTATGACATGGCTGATCGCTCTCCTGTATAAGATTTTCGGAGGCGGACGTATGCTTTGGCTTGCCCTGAAATTTCTCTGGGCGGTCATGGGCACGCTGACTTCGCTTTATATATGGCGCTGTGTCAGAATGTATGCTCCGGATTGGTGCGCGTATTGCGCCATGCTGCCGATGCTTCGCGCCGATATGCTTTGGATGGATAACCTGATCCTGACGGAAACTCCGTTCCTCTTGGCATTTACGGCAATGATATACTATTCTTTGAAAATGGCGGAGAACAGGGATTTCAAAACCTTTTGGAAGTGCCTCATTGCGTATATGTGCGGCTTGATGCTTAAGGCAAATATAGCGCCGTTCCCCCTGTTTGTCCTTTTGTATCTTATCCTCAAAAAGTACGATCTGAAGCTGCTCGGCAAGCAGTGCCTTGTTCTTGCTGCGGTGGTGCTTTGTTTTGTTATTCCGTGGTCTGTAAGAAACTATATACAGTTCAAGGCATTTATCCCTCTTACATACGGCGCGGGGAATCCGGCGCTGCTCGGAACATACCAGGGAGAAGGGTATCCGTCAGACGAAGAGCTTGACTATGAGACAAATGTCAGCAAAGTTGTCAGAGAGAAGTACGCCTATTATTACGACGACGACGGAAATGTAAAACCGCAGTATGCGCGCTACGTATCCTTGCAGGCTGACGGAATAAAGGCAAGATACCGTCAGGCCGAATGGTTCAAGGCAGATTGGCAGTCAATGGCATCGTCATATCTGATAGAAAAGCCGAACAAATCTGTCACAACTGTTTTTTACTGGGATACATTGCTCGGTATCAGCAAGGATAAGGTGGCAGATCTGTCCCGTATTGATCTGTACCTGTGCATATTTGCCATTGCGGCTTCGTTTGCCTTGAAAAAATGGCGCAAAGAAGTGCTGTTTATAGGCGGTCTGTATTTTGCAAATACATATATATACTGCTTTACGTTTATGTTTGACAGATACAATGCGTCTATCATCACTCCGCGATTTATTCTTGCCGGAATGGGTCTGGCGCTGGCGGTTGAAGCTGTCGGCAGAGGTATTGACCTTGCCAAGAAAAAGAAAGGCGGAGCCGAAACATCACCGGCGGCAGAGAATAACGATTGCGCCGAAATTAAAGCCGATGAAGAAAAAGTGCCTTGTCTGAATTCCGACGCAGCCTGACGGCTGTATGACCGTTGTACGGCTCATTTTGCCGACATAGGAAAACAAAACGCAGCGGAGATATTTCCGCTGCGTTTTGACGTGCCAAGCCTGATTTTGAATGCGCATACATACCGTCGACTTTCCGACAGCTTCCGATTTCACAGCCCGAGCAGTGTGACAAGTGCGGAGAGCGCCCACATGGCAGCCCATCCCGTAAGGCAGAGTGCGGCGGCTCCGAGAGCGGCGGCTGCGGTGTTCTGAGCAATTCTTTTCATATTTTTATTTCCTTTCATTTCTCTGCCAGTTTTCGGCAGCTATTTTTTTCTGTGACATTATAGTATCACATGTTAAGTCCCATAAACGGGACTTAACGGCGAAACTCGACATATCCGACGAGAAAAGTCCCGTTTATGGGACTTTTCTCTTTACAAACCCGCTTGAATGTGGTAAAATACACCTGTAAATGAGCATGGCGCGCACTGCAAGGCGGTTTTGACGGTGCCGCTGCCGTGGGGATACACCGGTATAAAAGCGGCGCATAAAAGGAGAACGTATGTCAAAAAGCGGAAACGAAAAGCAGAAAATACTTTATATTCTGAAAATACTTGAGGAGCGTACGGATGAAGACCACCGCATCAGCGTTCAGGAGATAATAGACGCTCTCGACAAGGAAGGTATCGGCGCCGAGCGGAAATCCGTGTACAGAGACCTTGACTGTCTTGAGGAATTCGGCTACGACATCATAAGAAGCCGTCTCGGTTGCTGCCTTGCCTCGAGAACGTTCGAGATCGCGGAGCTCAAGCTGCTTGCGGACGCGGTCCAGGCGTCTCCTATCATAACCGGCACGAAAACAAAAGCTCTTATAGAAAAGCTTTCTTCCTTTGCGGGTCCGTACAACAGCGCAAAGCTCAACCGCGGCATAAGCTCGGATAAAAGATCGGCAACGGGCAACGAAGCGGTGTACTACAGCATAGACGTTATACATTCCGCGCTTTCCGCCGGGCACAAGGTGGCATTTTGTTACTTTGACTGGACGCCCGAGAAAAAGCAGGTGCTGCGCCGCGGCGGAAGTGAATACCTCGTCAGCCCGTGGGGACTTTGGTGGGATAACGAAAGATACTATCTTATAGCCTACGATTCCGAAGCCGATCAAATGAAAACATACCGCGTTGACAAAATGAAAAAAGCCAGGGAAACAGACGAAGCGCGCGAGGGCTCGGCGGCATACAGAAGCCTTGATATGTCGGTATATTCCAAAAAGATGTTCGGTATGTACGGCGGAGAGGAGTGCACCGTCACGCTTGAATGCGAAAACAGTCTGGCGGGCGTTGTCATAGACCGCTTCGGCAGAGACGTTTCCATAATCCCGGGTCACGCAAGCGGTGAGGGCGGCGGATATTTTACGTTTCGCGCGTCCGTTATGCTTAGCAACAACTTTTATTCGTGGGTGCTGCAGTTCGGCGGACGTATGCGCATAACCGAACCCGAGGATGCCCGCCGCGGCATGAAGGAGCTGCTTCGCAGCGCTGCGGCGCAGTACTGAGACGAAGGCACATTTTCGGAGGATATATGGCAAAAATGAAGATAACAACGCTTTGCTACATAGAGTGCGGCGGCAAAGTGCTGATGATGTACAGAAACAAAAAGCAAAACGACCAAAATGAGGGCAAATGGGTCGGCATAGGCGGCTCGCTTGAAGAAGGAGAAAGTCCCGAAGATGGCATGGTGCGCGAGGTGCGCGAGGAAACGGGGATAGAGCTTTCGCGGGGCGACTGGCGCTTTTGCGGCATAATCAGCTTTGTTTCGTATACGGACGGCGCGGTATACACGGAGTATATGTGCCTGTACGGTGCGCGCTGCGGCGATACTGCCGTTACTGACTGCAATGAGGGCACTCTTGAGTGGATAGACGCGGAAAAACTCGGAGAGCTGCCAATGTGGCAGGGAGACAGGATCTTTCTCGACCTCATGAGAGGGCGGCATGAATTTTTCTCACTCAAGCTTATATATAACGGCGACGACTTGACGGGCGCCGTGCTTGACGGCGAGGAGATAAGCATCAATTGAGCCGTGCGGAAGGTCCGGGCGCCGCGGGACGAGCCGCGCGGCACATGCTAAAACTGCGAAGGCTATTGAAAAGCCGCGCGCGCTGTGATATACTGAAACAAACTGAAAAGTGCCGAGCGGCACGGGAGGACTATCGAAATATGAGCATCAGAGTAACGGTCTGGAACGAATACAGACATGAAAAGCAGAACCCTCAGGTGGCAGAATTGTACCCGAACGGCATACACGCCACGGTCGCCGAAGCTATCGCGTGCGATGATATAGAGGTGCGCCTTGCCGCCCTTGACGATCCCGATCAGGGACTTCCCGACAGCGTGCTTGACACGACGGACGTGCTCATCTGGTGGGGGCATCTTGCCCACGGCGAGGTAGACGACGCGCTTGTCGAGCGCATACGTAAAAGAGTTTACGGCGGTATGGGGCTTATCTGCCTGCACTCCGCCCATCATTCCAAGGTGTTCCGCAGTGTCATCGGCACAACGGGCAACCTTACATGGGGCAACAACGTTCACGAGGTCATCTGGAACATAAACCCCACGCACCCCATAGCGAAGGGCATTCCCTCTCATTTCAAGCTTGACGCTGAGGAGATATACGCAGAGCCTTTCCAGATACCCGACCCCGACGAGACCGTATTTCTCAGCTGGTACGAGACGGGATACGTTTTCCGCGGCGGCTGCTGCTGGAAGCGCGGCGCGGGCAAGGTGTTCTATTTCCAGCCCGGCCACGAGACCGTTCCCAGCTTTCACAACGAGTATGTGCGCCGCATAATCAAAAACGCGGTATACTGGGCGGCTCCCGCCGAGACGGGATATAAGATCGTGCTTGACGGCTGCCCGTACCTCGGCGGCGACTTTGTTCCGGACGGAGAGCTTGACGCATTTAAGAAATAAGCGCGGCGCGTGCGCCGAAAGGGCTGCCCTGCGACAGCCCTTTGATTTACGCCCGACGGGCAGTGAAAACGGAGAGATACTATGCCGGAATACGAATACAGAGATACAATAGAAAAAGAAGTGCCGGGAGAAGTTGAGATAACGCTGACTTCTGTTATAAGCGGCATGAGCGATATAAGCATATTCGGCGAGGACGACGGCGCGGACACCGAAATGAGCATCACCGAAGAAGAGAACTGCACATATACCATGACAGGCAGCGGCACGCTTACAAAAGAGGACGGCAGAGTTTATCTGCGCTACAGCGAAGCACCCGACGACGAGGGCAATATAGCGAAAACGGAGATATCGTTTCTCGAAAGCGAGCCCGACTGCGTATGCATTGCCCGCAGCGGCGAGGCGTCGGCTTCATTTGTCATAAAGAAAGGAGTGCGTCAGACAAGCGCGTACAACACGCCGTTCGGCACTTTGGAAATGTGCACGCTTGCAAAAAAAGTCCAGAACGACATCAGCGCGGAGTCGGGCGGAACACTTAAGCTTGACTATGCGGTCGAGCTGCGCGGGCTTACGGCTCAGCGCACGAAAATGATCCTGCGTGCCGAGCGCAGATCGGAAAAATAAAAAAACAGGCAAAACGACAAAAAAGGAGCGGCATATGACCGAGGTACAGCTCAGACGGGAACTGAAAGAGGGACTTTGCGGCGCATATCTGTTCTACGGCGACGAAGAGTATCTGAAAAACTTTTATCTGTCCGCGGCGCGAAGGCACACGTCGGGCGAGGACGGGGACGACGGACTGAACTCATATAAGATCCGCGCCGAGGCGGGAGACTTTCGCCTCGGGGAACTTTGCGACGCGGTAATGTCCGTTCCCATGTTCGGCGGAAAAGTATTCGTAAGCTATATTGCCGATCTCAACGCGATGAATAAAGACGAGCTTTCCGCCCTTGTTTCTGCAATAAAGGGCATGGACGCGGAGAGCGTCGTGCTCATCATCTGCCCGCCCGCCGCGGGCTTTGACACGGGCAATATTGCAAAAAACAAGCCGAGCGCGCTTTATAAAACGCTTTCCGCCGTCTGCAAAACGGTCGAGTTTCCCATACAAAGCACGGCGGAGCTCAAAAAATGGATGGGACGCAGATTTGCCCGCGACGGTATAGAAATCTCAAGTGCCGCTGCGGATTATCTGCTGCGCCGCTGCGGAAGCAGCATGTATGCGCTGTCCGGCGAGCTTGAAAAGCTTGCGGCGTATACACTCTCGGGCGGAAAAAACGTTATAGACGAAGAAACGGTCGCTCTGGTGACAGGTGAAAACGAAGAAGACAGCGGCTTTGCGCTTGCAAACGCCGTGCTTGAGGGCGACAGAAGAAAGGCGCTTAAAGTGCTGAACGGCTGCCGCCGCCGCAAGGAGGAGCCGCCCGCAGTTCTCGGCTCCGTTTCACGCGCGCTTTGCGATATGCTTGCGGTATCCGCTTTGGCATCAGAGGGGGCGGACAAGGGTACGATAGTCGAAAAACTGAAAATGCACCCGTACCGTGCGGGGCTTTATCTCTCTGCGGTCAGCGGCAGAAGCACCGAGCAGATAGCGGCTGCGGTGCGACGCTGCCGCGACGCGGATCTTTCGCTGAAAAGTTCGCGCCTTGACTATATCGCCGTAGAGCGGCTCATATGCACGATCCCCGCGCGCCCCAGAAAGAGCGTCGGCACGCCGTCCGGAGGCACCGCGTGGAAAAAATAAAGCTGAAGATCCCCGTTATCGTCGAGGGGAAATACGATAAAATAAAGCTTTCATCCGTTGTGGATACTCTCATTATCACAACGGAGGGTTTCGGCGTTTTCAAAAACAAAGAGCGTCTCGCGCTTATAAAGCGGCTGGGAGAGGGCGGAATTGCCGTGCTCACCGACAGCGACGGCGCGGGCGGCGTTATCCGAAGCCATATATCCTCGGCACTCCCGAAGGATAAAATATATAATTTGTACATCCCCCGCAGAGAGGGAAAAGAAAAGCGAAAAGAAAAGCCCTCGGCAGAGGGCGTGCTTGGCGTTGAGGGTATAGACGGCGAAACGCTGCGCGAAATTTTTGCCGTTCTTGCGCGCCGCCATCCGTCCGTGCTTGCGGACGGTGCGGGCAGGAGCGGTTTTGCCGAAGCGGAACCCATTACAAAAACGGATTTTTATGTCTGCGGTCTTACGGGAGGTCCCGAGATAGAAGAAACAAGCTCGGCGAGGCGCTGTGCCTGCCGCCGGATATGACGGCAAACGCGCTGCTTTCCGCCGCGAATATGCTTATGACAAGAGAAGAATTTTTCGCGTTTTCCGCAAGTGAAAAAGACTGACTGACGAAAGAGGTTCGGGATAGGTACGGGCGCGCCCGAACGGTGCGGAACATCACGGTGCGGCACGTCATGCCGCCAAAGGATACTTCGACCGATACCGTTAATGCTGACACCTCGCCCCGCACAGCCCGACAACTGTAATGCCCCGCCGACAGCGCGTCCAACATCAAAATGCTGTTACCGCACCAAGCACAGCCCGACACAGCAGACGCTTCATCCCCCCGCCGCGGCGCTGTACGCCGCCGACGCTGTCCGTGTGCTGCGGCTGTCGGAATATATCTCAAATATAAATAAGAAAAAGGTAGCTATGGAAAAAGAAGAAATTAAATTTCTGCCGGTAACTCCCGAAGAAGTTCGGGAGAGAGGGCAGGATGTGCCCGACTTCGTATATGTCTGCGGCGACGCCTATGTGGACCATCCGTCCTTCGGCGCAGCCCTTATATGCCGTGTGCTTGAGGCAAACGGCTTTCTTGTGGCGATGCTGCCGCAGCCGGACTACAAAAGCTGCGAGGCGTTCAAGCGCTTCGGCAGACCGAAGCTCGGCTTTCTTGTGTCCAGCGGCAATATAGATTCCATGGTCTGCCACTATACTGCGGCAAAGAAAAAGCGCTCCTACGACTACTATTCTCCCGGCGGCAAAATGGGGTACCGCCCCGACCGCGCGGTCATTGTATACTGCAACCGCATACGCGAGGCATACGGCGACGTGCCGATCATCATCGGCGGCATAGAGGTGTCTCTCAGACGCTGCGCCCATTACGACTATTGGGACGATAAGGTGCGGCGCACCATCCTTGCGGACAGCCGCGCGGATATACTTTCCTACGGCATGGGCGAAAAGTCCATTGTCCGCATAGCCGAGCTTCTGCGGCGCGGCGTGCCGGTCAAAAAGATACGCGACGTGCGCGGCACGTCATATATGTGCAAAAAAGGCGAAAAGATCAATTTTCCCTGCGCACAGGGGGTCGACGAAAGCGGCGAGCCTGTCGGCTACGATTATGACGAGCTGAAAACGGATAAGAAAAAGTACGCCGACGCATATGCCGTGCAGTATGCGAATAACGACCATATACGCGGAAAAGCCGTGGTGGAGTATTACGGTGACAGAATGCTTGTGCAGAATCCGCCCATGCCGCCCCTTGAAAGGGAAGAGCTGGACGCGGTGTACGCACTGCCGTTTGCGAGAAACTATCATCCCATGTACGAAAAGGACGGCGGCATACCCGCAATAACCGAGGTCAAGTTTTCGATCGCGCACAACCGCGGCTGCTTCGGCGCGTGCAATTTCTGCGCCATAGCGTTCCACCAGGGGCGCAGCGTGCGCAGCCGCAGCATAGAAAGCGTTGTTGAGGAAGCAAAAAAGCTGACGCAGCTCCCCGATTTCAAGGGATACATCCACGATATCGGCGGCCCCACGGCAAACTTCCGCGCCCCCGCCTGCGACAAGCAGCTGCGCGACGGAGTATGCAAAAACAGAAAATGCCTTGTGCCCACTCCGTGCAAAAATCTGAAGGCTGATCACAGCGAATACATAGAGCTTCTGAAGCAGGTCGAGGCGCTGCCGGGTGTTAAAAAGGTTTTCATCCGCAGCGGCATACGCTTTGACTATATGCTTGCCGACAAAAGCCCGGACTTTTTCAGAAAGCTCGTCCGCGACCACGTCAGCGGCCAGCTCAAGGTCGCGCCGGAGCATATCT
>USKS01000011.1 GCA_900555345.1 uncultured Eubacteriales bacterium | reverse complement strand
GTTCTTAGGGAGCTTTTTCCCAAAAAAGCTCCCTAAGTGGGGTGTGGGGCGAAGCCCCACATATATTTACCCTCAATCTGGGGGCGCGGGGCGAAGCCCCACATATATTTACCCTCGATCCAGGGGGTCGGGGCGAAGCCCCGCACATCCCGTATGCCGTGTTCTCAGTAATCCTTGTTGTTCTTCAGGTACGTGCGCAGAAACGCAAACGTTTCCTCTTCGCCTTTTTCGGCGAGCATTCGAAGCAGCATTTCAAGAAAATCCGACGTTTCGCCGTGGATAACGCGAATGCCCTTTGAGTTCATGAAATACGCCAGCGGGTCCGTATCCCGATATTCGTCTCCGCGGTATATTTTGCTTGCAGCAACTCTGTCGCAGAACATCTCTGCAACATATTTAAGCGGCATCTTCACAGGCTCAATAAGCCTTGTTTTCGGGTTGTAGTCCGTCCAGTATTCAAAATGGTGACGGTTGCGGCCCTTGTGATGCAGCCATGCCTCGGAATATCCTTTGTCAAGCCGCTCGCCCACATTGGGGCTTCTCGTGCCCGTGTAATACCGTGCGCCGGGCACAAACTCCCGCAGAGAGTATTTTGAGAGATCGTGCCTCAGTCCCTGCCAAAGTATGCCTGCCTTTGCGCAGTGGGCAATGACCTTGTGGCGGTGCTTTGTTATCGTTGCAAAATGCCTTAGGGGATGCGCTTTTTGCATTTGTATCATATCCTTCTGTTTTGAGTATAAAATCGGTTACTATGCTATTTCGAAAAGCAGCGACAGAAACTTGAGCACTGCCGGAATGCTCACAAACGAAAACAATGTCGTCATGGCAAATATCTCAGACGCATAAGCGCTGTTTTTGCCGTAGGTATGGGCAAACATTGTGGCGATCGCGGCGCTTGAGCATGAGGCGCCGATAACGGCTATCCGTATAATATCCCGGTCAACGCCGAAACGTGCGAGCCAAAAGGTCGCAATACAGCACAGCGTGGGCATGACAATGAGCCGTAGGGCGCTCAGAACGTACAGCCGAACGTTTCGGAGACATTTCAGAATATCGGTCCCCGCCAGGGTCGCTCCCGCGACAAGCATGGCAAGAGGGGTGTTGATGCTGCCGACGGCGTTGAGCGGAGACGATACTATCTCCGGCAGACGTATGCGGCAGAAATAGAATATAAGCCCCAAAAACACCGATATTATTGCCGGCGTGCAGAGCTTTTTCAGCGTTCCGCAGAAGGAGAGGCGCTCGCCGCTCATAAGCCCAAGTCCGTACGTCCATGCTATTATGTTGAAAACAGTTATATACACCGTCAGGTATATAACGCCGCCGTCGCCGCAGACGCTCTGCACAAGGGGGATGCCCACAAAGCTGCAGTTGGTGAATATGAGCGACATGCGCTCGATCGCATACTCCGTCCGCCGCTTCGGTACGAAAAGTGCCGCGGCACCGATACTGACGGCGAAAAGGGCAGCGGACGCGGCAAGCATCACTGCGAGATTTTTCGAAATGTCGGCGGAATAGTCCCGCTGGTACGACATGAAGATGAGCACGGGATTTACAAGCCACAGGCAAAGCTTTGACAGCTTTTTGCAGCCGTCCGCGTCGATAAGCTTGGTCTTGCCGCAGATAAATCCCACCGCGATCATTATGAATATTTCAATAATTTGCAGCTGCGCGGCGCTCATTTTGCCTTTATCTCTATCATGTAAAGGCGGCTCTTTTCACCGGAGACGGTGATCTCGCCGCGCTCGCCCATCTCTCCCGAAGCAACAAGATTTGCACCCTCGTCGGTAATTGTCCATGTGTGAGAGGCGGCGTCGGTGAAATACGAAAGATCGAACGGGATCGCCGCGTCGTTGTCTACATACTTGTAAACCACCATGAGAAAGCTCTTTTTCTCACGGTCGAAATATCCGCTGACGCGGCAGGGGATATCTCCGTCAACGGCGGTATCGGAGATAGTAAGTCCGTCGGCGAAATACGAAAGATACTGCTGCCTCAGAGCGGCGCAGGTCTTGACCGCCGCAGAAAACTCGGGATACTCCGAAATGAGCGCGCTGCCGTTGTAGGTCTCCGGCTTTGAGGGGTACACGTTCATCATCAGATTGTCCATGAATATATACTTTACATATTCGGGGGTGGAGTCCACGTTCATATTGGGGCGCAGGGTCTCGACCATGTACATATAGGGGCGGTAGTCGCCTCTGCCCGGCCAGTACAGCCAGTTCCATGTAAAGTCGGTGTTGTCAATATCGGATTCGTAGTAGAGCGTGCATTCCGATGAGAACACCGCGCCGGGATAAAGCTTTTCGGTCTCCAGACGGTATTCGTTTATAATGTCGTGCAGCACGTCGTTTTTATCGTCGCCGAGAACGTACTGATCCCAGCATATATCGGGGCAGCCAAGCTCGTCGCGGATAAACCGCATGCCGTCGAGAATATCCTTCTGCCAGCGCTTGTCGCTGTGATCGTGCAGCTGATAGCAGCTCCATTTTTTGCAGTAGGGAGCCGCAAACATGGGCGTTGAACGGGGTGTTTCCGCCCACGAGCCGCTGCGATCCTCAATGCCGTAGTTCTTCGCGGTCTGATCCCATGCGGAGACCCACGAAACAAGAGGCGTTACTGTAATGCCCATTTCATGCAGCTTGTCGATATTCTTTTTGCAGTTTTCAAAACCGCCCCACTGCTCGTGGAAGCAGTCTTTGCCGAAGGGAAGCACATAGTCGTAAAGGCTCCACGCGTTGAGGTCGTATATGCCGTGCTCCTTCATATCCTCGGCGACCTTCGGCAGATCGTCGTAGTTCCAGCTGTAATCCGTGGGATCGTTGAGATAGCCGTTGCACATGAATATGGTGCGGAAACCCAGCATCTCCCTTGCGCGGCGCGGCACGGGCAGCACCCTGTGCTGATTTTCTTTAACATATGCCTTGTACGCCCATGCTCCGTGTATCCAGTTGCCGCTGTGCGCCGTCATAACGTACTCGCCGGAGTCGTACTCCTCGCCGGGGGCGGTGTTGGGATAGTGTACCGACGCAAGGCGGACCTTGCCGCTCAAATTGTCGCGCTTTACCCACAGAACCTCGCTGTAGCCCATCATATCCGCGGTCTGCTTGGGCTGACAGTCGGGACCCCAGCCCCAGTGACGGCGGTACATGGAAAAGCCGCCCTTGCGGGAGCCCATGTCGTACCAGCGTCCTACAAGGGGATCCTGCTGAAAGCCGCCGGCGCGGTAAAACCTGCCGGCGTTTGCCTCGGTCCACGCGAAGAATGTCTCGCGTGACTGCGGAGTGCTGCGCAGCTCCGTAAAGGGATTGCAGCTGCCCGCCATCATGGTAAGCTTTGCGTGATCCTCGTCCATTGTGGGCACAATGCCGGATATATTGGGGAAAAGCACCTGCTCAACCGCAGTGCCGGAGTTGTTTTTTATCTTCAGCCGCATCGCGACGGACTCTCCGTCGTCCATAGCGCGCAGGGTGACAACGGCGCAAATTCCGCCCGAAAACTCGTCAACGCCGGACGGGTCAAGCGTGCAGGGCACGTTTTCGTATGTCAATGTGAGAGTTTTTCCGTCAAAATCAAATGCCGGCGGGCATTTCATAAACTTTCCGCAGGGGTCGGCACGCTGAATGTCATATTCGTTGTGAACGGGCCATGCTGCGTCAAAAAGCCCGCCGCCGCCGCATACCATAGGGGAGGTGCCCGGGTACTCAAGGCTTTTCAGCGCTCCGGTGTCCTTATCAAGAACAAAAACGGTTTTGTTCAGAGTGTAGCTTACAGTGTTCATACACGCTTCCTTTCGGCAAAGAGCCACAATAAAAATACTACTTATGATACTTTATCAAAATTCGGACGTTATATCAAGGGGTAGAGAGCAATTAAAGCCGTAAGTCGGCAAATTTTTTCTTTCACTTTACAAAATGCCCGCCTGTGTGCTACAATAATTATAACTTATGCAGAAAAATCGGGAGGTGCGGCAAATGTCCGGCATAAGACTTACGTCTCCGGTAACGGAGCTTCGCGGTATAGGCCCCGCAAAGGCGGCAGCGCTGCAAAAGCTGGGCGCCGCGAAGGTCGGCGACCTTCTTCGCGTTTTCCCCAGAGCATATCAGAACCGCGGCGACGTGAAAACACTTGCCGAAGTGGGCGATATTTGCCGCTCGTCCCCCGGGACGGGTCTGCCCGTCTCCCTGGAGCTTACGGTCGCGAGCGAAGCGCGGCTTGCAAACATCCGCCGCGGCATGAGTATTCTGCGCTTCAAGGCGTTTGACGACACGGGCGTCGCGGAGATAACGTACTTTAACCAGCCGTTTATGAAAAACGTTTTTCACACGGGCGGCGTATTCCGTTTCTGGGGAAAGGCGGAGCTGCGCGGCGGAAAGATAACGCTTACGAATCCCCTGCAGGAGGCGGCGGGCGAGGGCAAAAAGCTTTTGCCTATCGTGCCCGTTTACCCGCTCGCATCGGGGCTGAAGCAGAAAATGATGCAGCAGCTTGTGGGCGAAGCGCTTGCGGCGGCACGGACAGAGCTTTGCGATCACATCCCGCCGGATGTGCTTAAAAAGAACAACCTGTGTTCTATCGGCTACGCTCTTGAGAATATACATTTTCCCGCCGACACCGAGGCGCTTGCGGCGGCGGGACGCCGGCTTGCGTTTGACGAGATATTCACGGTCAGCGCGGCGATGTGCCTCTCAAAAAAGCGCGAAAAGTCACGCAGCGCGCCTGTGATAAAAGCGGATATTTTCCCGCTTATTTCCCGTATGCCGTATGAGCTGACGGGGGCGCAGAAACGCTCCGTCGGCGAGATATTGAACGATATGGCAAAAAATGAGCCCATGTGCCGCATTCTGTGCGGCGACGTGGGCAGCGGAAAGACCGCTGTTGCGGCGGCTGCGGCGTATGCGGCGGCATCGGCGGGATATCAGTGCGCAATAATGGCGCCCACGGAGATACTGGCAAAGCAGCACTATGCCGATCTCGCCCCGCTGTTTTCGTCTCTCGGCATTGAAAGCGCACTGCTGTGCGGCTCTCTCGGCGCCGCGGAAAAACGCAGGGTGCAGCAGTCGCTTTGCGGCGAGGATGCGCCGCGTCTTGTTATAGGTACTCACGCCCTGCTGAGCGAAAATGTGGAATTTTACCGTCTCGGGCTTGTTATTACGGACGAGCAGCATCGGTTCGGCGTCAATCAGCGTGCGGAGCTTCGGCGCAAGTCCCACGGGGCGCACACTCTTGTTATGAGCGCGACGCCCATACCGCGCACGCTGTCGCTTGTCATATACGGTGACATCGACGTTTCACGTCTTGACGAAATGCCTCCCGGCAGGCAAAAGGTATCCACCTTCAGAGTGGACGAAAGTTACCGCGAAAGGCTGCTCGGCTTTATTGACAAGCAGGCATCCGAGGGGCACAGAACGTATGTGGTATGCCCGTCCATTGAGGAAAAAGAGGAGCAGAGCGATGACGCCGAGGAAATGTTCGACTTGAGCCTTGCTCCCACAGAAGAAAAAGAGCCGCCCATGAAGGCGGCGGTGAGCTATGCCGCACAGCTTCGGGAGAGGCTGCGCGTTGCAAAGGTCGGCTTTATACACGGTAAAATGAAGACTGCCGAAAAGGATGCTGCCATGGCAGCGTTCGTATCGGGCGAGACGGATGTTCTCGTTTCAACAACTGTCATTGAGGTCGGCGTCAATGTGCCCGAGGCAACGCTCATGGTCATTGAAAATGCCGAGCGTTTCGGGCTTTCCCAGCTGCATCAGCTGCGCGGGCGCGTAGGCCGCGGCAGGGATAAGTCATGGTGCATACTTGTATCGGATACAAAAAACGAAACCTCCGCGCGCCGTCTTGAGGTCATGTGCAGCGAAAGCGACGGCTTTAAGGTAGCGGAGGAGGATCTGAAACTCAGAGGTCCGGGAGACTTTTTCTCAAACGGCGGCGAGTTCCGTCAGCACGGCAGCGCGGATATGCGGTTTGCCGCGTCTCTCACCGATCCCGGGCTTATAAGCGACGCGGTGGATGCGGCAAAGGCACTGACCGCGGCGGATCCGCAGCTGTCAAGCGCGGAAAACGCCGCTCTTTCGGCGATAGTCGGCGATCTGCTCGCCTCGTCCGAGGATACCGTGAGCTGAACGCCGGCAGGGATAACGGTCCTTATAGGGCTCCACTGCGCGTATATGCATACCCTCTGCGGCGGCCTTCACCGCCGCAGAAGCTCAAGCGCGCGCTCAAAATTCTCCGGCAGCGGACAGCTGAGCGTTACCGGTTGCTTTGTCCTCGGGTGGATAAACGTGATCCTGCCCGCGTGCAGGCACTGCCCGCGCAAAAGATCGGGATGGCGTTTTTCAAACTGCGTCGGATGGCTGTATACGGGGTCTCCGAGTATGGGATGACCTATGTGCGCCATATGGACGCGTATTTGGTGCGTTCTGCCCGTTTCAAGCTGCATTTCGGCATAAGTAAAGCCGGGCAGCTCTTCCAAAGTGCGGTAGTGGGTGACGGCGCGTCTGCCGCCGTCAGAGACGACCGCCATTTTTTTGCGGTCCGTTTTGTGGCGGGCGATCGCCGCGTCGACCGTGCCGCTTTCCGCGAGCCGTCCGAGCACGATGGCATAGTACACTCTCGACAGGGTGTGGTCCGCCAGCTGCGACGCCAGAAACATATGCGCCTCGTTATTTTTTGCCGCGATTATAAGTCCGCTCGTATCCTTGTCGATGCGGTGGACTATGCCCGGGCGTCTTACGCCGTTAATATCGGAAAGGCTGTCGCGGCAATGCCACAAAAGCGCCGAAACAAGTGTGCCGTTTGCGTGTCCCGGGGCGGGATGCACTACCATGCCCTGCGGCTTATTCACGACGATCACATCGTCGTCCTCGTAAACTATATCAAGGGGAATATCCTCGGGCTCCGCGCTGCAGGGCTCGGGCTCGGGCAGGCAGACGGTGAAAACATCGCCTGCCTCTGTTTTCATGTTCTTTTTTACCGTGCGCGCCGCGCCGCTTTTGCCGCAAACGGTGACGGCGCCTTTTTCCGCAAGAGAAGCGGCGGCGCTGCGGCTTATGCCTGCGGCAGCAGAAATGAAAACATCGGCGCGCAAGCCGATGTCCTCATCGGATACGGTAAAGCTTGGCACGCCGCGCGGCGCGCTCTCGCCGTCCGTATCGAAATCAAAATTATCATTACCGAATTCAAACTCAGTCATTGCCGTCTCCGCCGTTTTTGCCGTCGGTTTCATCGGTCTTGCCGTCGCCGTCGGACGATGTGTCTTTGTCCGCGCGGCAGCACGGGCAGCCGCCCTTGTCGGGGGACGCGGCTTCGGTATTCTCACAGCCGGGCTCTGCGCCGTCGGTTTTTATGTCTGCCGAAGCGTCTGCCGGCAGCTTTTTCTTTTTGGAGTCCTTCGGCAGCTCAACAAACAGCATGTAGCATACAAGAACGGCGCAGCCTACGGTCACAAATGCGTCCGCAATGTTGAAAACGTAGAAATTTACAAAATCAAAATCAATAAAATCGATGACCGTTCCTCTGAAAATGCGGTCTATCATGTTTCCGATGCCGCCGCCCGCGATAAATGCAAGGCTTGTGCGCACCCAAGGGCTTTTGGGCTTTTCTTTCGCAATATAAAAGTATATTGCGGCGATGGCGAGCACCGAGATCACCATAAACACCCAACGGTGGTTCTGAAGTATGCCGAAAGCGGCGCCGTCGTTGTTTATATACGTCAGGTGAAACACGCCTTTTATGCAGGGCACGATCTCGCCGAGATCGATAAATTTAAGCACAAGCAGCTTTGAGATCTGGTCGAGCGCAACTACGGCGAGAGATATCAGTATGCAGTATATCATAGCATGTCCTTTCAGCACTCAGTTTTCTTCTTCTCCGTTGGCAAAATCGCTGAGAAATTTGAAATAGTCTTCGTCCGCACGCTTTTTGCCCGGATCGGCGTCGGGGGCATCGACGGCAGAAGGCTCGGGATCGTCTGCGGCTGTCTCGGGCTCTTCTGCAGCTGCATCTGCATCGCCGTATGCATTTTTATCCTCGGCGCTGTCGGCCATATCAAAGGGTATATCGCTGTCATCGGCGGCTGAAGAACTGCTCTCAAAGCTTTCGTGCTCCTTTGCGGCAGCCTCGCTTGCCGTTTCTTCATCGTATGCCGCATCGGCGTCGGCGTATCTTGCCTTTTCGCTCTGCACCATGGCGTCGATATCGTCAAAAATGCCGTCGATCTCCTCGGATTCGATCTCACCGTCTCCGCCGGTAAATGCGGCAGTCTCAGAGGGGGCGGGAACGTCCGCGTCAACTGCGTTGACATCCGCTGCCTCGTCCTCAACCGAGTCAAGAACGAACGATACGTCGTCCTCCGCCGTATCCGCAGCATTAGCGTCGTCCGCGCCGGTGTCAAAGGAGCCGAAAGAGCTGTCCTCAATGTCCTTCATGTCGGCGGCACCGCCTTCGTTTATGACAAAGCTGCGGGATTTTTGCTCGGATTCGTTGACCTCGCTGAAAATGCTTTCTTCGGGATACTCTCCGAAATCGGGCATTTTCGCCTCGGGTTCGCCGCCCTGCTCAAATTCTTCGACCGCATCGGCGACCTTCGAGTAGTCGGGCTCATAGGTAAAGTTTTCCGCGCTTGATGCCAGCGTTTCTATAAGCTCTATGTGCGAGCTGTACAGATCGAAAAGCTGATCCTTGAAAGCCGCGACGCTTGCCTTCATAACGTCCACGGTATTGAGCTTGTCCGCAATGCGGCAGTCCAGATCGGAAATGATCTCGCCGCAGCTTTCGCGGGTCTTGTCAAGCAGCGCGTCGCTGCGCGCCTTTGTATCGGAAAGCATGGCAGCTGCCGCACGCTTTGAATCGGCAATGTTTCTGCGCAGTCCGTTCTCCATACCGGAAAAGCGCTTTATAAGCCGACGTGCTGTCTCCAGCTTTTGCTCAAGCTCGGAGGTGCGTGCGTGAAGATAAGACAGCTTTGATTCAAGCTCGTCTATGTATGCGTTGACCTCTTCGGGGTCATAGCCTTTTTTTACTGTTGAAAAAGCTCTTGTATCTCCGTCTTTCATAAAAAACGTCCTTTCCTGCGGCGCTTTATATATATTTTCTTGCTTCCAGTCTCAGTCTGCCGCGGCGCGTCTCATCCTCGCAGCGGTCTATGATAAATTTTCCGTATCCTCTTACGGACAGAATGTCGCCCGGGGCAACTTTTCTGTCGGGCTGCTGAACGGTAAGGTAGTTAAGCTCTGCTTTGCCCGACAGGACAAGAGATGCTGCATCCTCGCGGGATACGGAGCAAAGCGCTCTCACCACGCCGTCAAGTCGGGGAGCCGCAACCGTTGATGCAATATTTTCAAAATGTCTTTCGATCTTTATGTCTCTATGCTCGGCGGGGCGGACCTTTACGGTGTCTCTGCCGACCCGATGAAGCTCCGAAAGTATGAGCTTTGCCGCCTCGGGGCAAGCCATGATGCAGGCGCTGCTGTCTTTTGTCACTATTATATCGCCTATGACCTCGCGGCGAAGCCCCAGAGCCAGGACCGAGCCCAAAAGGTCGCGGTGGGTGAGGGAGGCGTACCCGCTGCCCTCGACAAAAACAGGAACTATAAGCTCCGAAAAGCCCTCCCACAGTCCGCAGTTTTGCAATATGTCAGAGAAAAACTCTTCTCTGCGCGTGCCCGCTTCCCCGAATATTTCCGTGGGAGCGGGGCAGTCTGCCATGTCGGCTGCCCACGAGGGAAGAAACACCGCCATACGTCTGTCGGCACCGACCGCGCCGCCGTAAAATGTCAGCCTGTCCGCGCTGCCGCGCGTGCGGCAGAAATCAAAAACGAGCTTTTGCTGGCGGGGAGTCAGAAAGCGGGTGGCTGCAAGCTCGCCGCGTCCGCTTTTCGAGAGAAGCTCTTCGGCGCGGGCATACAGCAGCCTGTCGTCGGCATCCGCGACCTGTGCGGCGCGCGCGCCGTCAAAAGGGTTATTTTCGGAACTCATAAAAATCATATAATACACATACGCCGCCCTGCAATAGCGGGGCGGCGGCTGTGTTCTTTCTGTTTCAGTGCTGAACTTTCAGATCAATACTCGCCGAAGTCGTCAGCTGCAGCTTCCTGACGGGGCTGCTCGGGCTGAGGAGCGGCGGCTTTGCGGGATGTAAGCTTTGCGTCTCCGACGTCAACGTTGCTGGGGGTGATAACGTATGCGTTGGATGCGATCTTCTTCAGAGAACCGTCAATGGAGTATGCCACGCCGGACAGAAAGTCGATAAGGCGGCGTGCCGTCTCTTTGTTCGTGTTCTCAAGGTTAAGTACTACGGTGCGCTTTGAAAGCAGATGGTCTGCGATCTGTGCAACGCTGTCAAAGGACTCGGGCTTTACGACCTTCATCTCAAGTGCGCTGCCGGAAGAAGTGGAAATGCTGATCCCGCCTCCGCCGAGACCTGCCATGCCCGTACCCATACCGGTGCTTGCGTTCATACCGTTGTCGGCATCCGCGCCGTCGTCGTATGCGCCGAAGCTGTCGTTGTAGTATTCGTCGTCGTTATATGCTTCGTCGTAGGACTCCTCGTCCTCTGCACCGCTCATTCTCTTTTTGATATTGTCAACGATTCCCATTAGAGTTATACCTCCGAAATTTTTTCTTATTCAGTATCTTATCAAAGGGTATTCAAATGCTTGTCTGCGGGTAGTATCTTTTGCCGAAAACCGACGAACCGACGCGAACCATGGTGGCTCCCGATTCAATGGCGGCTTCGAAGCTGTCGCTCATACCCATAGATAATACAGACTCTATTATATTATGCGATTTATTTTGCAAAATGTCAAGATATATTGAATATGTTTTGTCAAAATATTTTCTGTAATCGTCTTTTTTCTCACATACGGGCGCCATTGTCATCAGTCCGCGCACGCGAAGCCCCGACAGCGTCTCCATATACGAAACAAGGCTCTCGCAGTCCTCGGGCATAACGCCGCCCTTGTTTTCCTCTCTGCCGATGTTTATTTCGCAAAGCACATCTGTGACAACGCCTGCTTCGATGCTGCGCTTTGAAATTTCGTCGGCAAGCCTTACGGAATCCACCGACTGTATCATATCGGCTTTGCCCACAATGCTTTTGACCTTGTTTGTCTGAAGATGACCTATAATGTGCAGGGGGACCGTGCCGCGCAGCGCGTCATATTTCGACAGAAATTCCTGAACCTTATTTTCGCCTACGGCGCGAAGCCCCAGCTCGTTAATTGCATATAGTATTTCTTCCGCGGGCACTGTCTTTGTTGCGCACAAAAGGGTGACGTCGCCCATGGCGGGATCCCTGCGCGCCTTTGCCGCCTCTATTCTTTCGAGCGTTCGCAGATAGTTTTCGCGTATCTCCTGCTTTCTTTTTTCGTCCATAATGCTTATCCTCCGATGATCCTGCCGTCGTACAGACCTTTTCCCTTTGTGATGATGCTGTCGTGCAGCCGCAGTCTGCGCTCGGTATTATTGTTCTCTGCATCCGTCGTATCCGATGCGTCGGTCGTGTCTTCGCCGTCGGTATCCTCCGTATCGTCGCCCTCCTCGGATATTATGCAGACGCCGTCGCTTTTGTATATGACGTCCACGGTGCAGAAACGCACCTTCGAGCCGTCAAGGATATATACGCCCGTTTTGCCATCCGCAACGCGCAGAGCGGACTGGGGAACGCTGAGGCCCGTATACTCGGCTTTTACTATTTCGATGTCCTGAGAGCGCGCAAAATCGAAATTTTCGGGCATATAGCGGGTGGTCAGTACCAAAATCACTTCGTCCGCGCCGCTTGTCACGGAGTATACGTCCATATCGACGGTCTCTCCGCAGCTTTTCAGCACGACGGTGCAGCTGCCGCCCTCTTTGAACTTTGCGGCGTAGCTGCGGTCAAGTCTTACGGCAAGATACCATTCGGGGCGTGTCACAGTCTTGCCGATGCAGTTTGCGCCGATCGAGGCAGGCTGCGACGAAAGCAGCTGCGACAGGGACGCGTACGTTGCGCTGTCAAGCACTGTGGGGTCGAAAACCGTCTCGTATCCGTCGCAGGACGGATAGAAATATCCGCCTGCGGAAGAGGTCACGGTCTGCAGACACGTGCCGAGCTTTGATGTGAGCTCGGATCTCTTTGCCTCAAGCGCGGCGATCTCGGAGTCGAAATTGCCCGATGAGGATGAAGTCAGCAGCGAGCGCTTGTTAACAAGGCTTAAAAACTGAGAGCGAAGGGAAACGGCGCCCGCGGCGTCGCCGGAGTCTCCCAGACGGCGCATCTCGCCGAGAAGGGAATATATCTCGCGATCGACGGCGGAGGAGTCCTTCAGCGTGACTCCCCTGCTTGACGCGGAGCACTCGCGCAAAAGCTCTATCTGCGCGTCTGTCTCGTCAATTTTCGCTTCAATGTCGGGAGAAGCAACGGAATATAGCCTTGCGTCCTCGCCGCCTGCCTTGACGCTTTCGCCCACTCGCACGGAAGCAACGGCGCTGCCGCCGCCGACCGTGCCCGAAACGGGTACCTCATAGCGGAATATGTATCCCGATGCCTCGTCCGTAGCCTGAACGGTAGTCTGCAGGGCGGGCGTGGTCTCCACTTCAAGGGTGAACGTGCGCCATATGTGGTATCCGAGATAAAATACAAGACCGATGGATAAAAGAGCGCCCAGTATATACAGACCGACTCTCTTCAAATATTCGGTATCCATACCGCGCCTCCTTTATTGAAAATTATGTCATGTGTCCGTCAGCGCAGAAGCTTAATGTGCTGCGTTTTGTCGGCTTGTCCGTCGTGCGGTCTCTGATGAGCGCCCGAAAACTGTCTGCCCGCCGGATGTTTCTCGGCGGCTGCCGATAGCTGCCGGGGTCGTCTGCCGGACGGCTGCGGGCTTTGCCTTACAGCTTTGTGACTTTTGCGCGGACGTCCGCGCCCGCTATATCGGCTTCCAGACTGCGGCAGGTAAATACGATGGACTGGAGATCCCTGCCCGCGCCGTCCGCAAGCAGCGAAAGTATGCGGCGAAGCCGCTCTTCGTCGGTGCGCGCAAAGCTTTCATCGTATATTGCCGGCGGCGCGTCGTTCTCAAACAATACTTTCAGCAGCGCACAGCGCAGGCTGATATATGCCGCGTCGGCGGTTCCCGCCGAGAAATATGCGGCGTCGTGCGTTCTGCCGCCGTACTCGAATGTCATGTCAAAATTGCGTTCAATACCCAGACGGCTGTATTTTCCGCCGGTGAACCTCTGCATGATCTCGCCCGCCTCGCTGACAATGCGCGGCATGAGCGAATGTCTAAGATTTTCTCCCGCCGTCTGCAGCGCGTCAAGCGCGCAGACTACGGCGTCGTATTTTTCACAAAGCTCGTCTTTTTCGCGCCTTACGCTGTCAAGCTCGGCGGCGAGTGCGCATGGGTCTGCGCTGCCTCCCCTGAGCTGACCGAGAGCCGCGGTCTTTTCCCTCAGCTGAGTGTTCAGAGAGGGCAGCGAGCCCTGGGCAAAACGGGCTTTATGCGCGGTTTCCCGCGCTCCCGCGGGG
>USKS01000010.1 GCA_900555345.1 uncultured Eubacteriales bacterium | reverse complement strand
CAGCCGCACATGAAGCCGCACAGCAGCGCGGGGATGTGCATGGGACAGAGCATCGAGCCGATCTTGGGGACCTGACCGGTCAAAAACGGCAGTACCATCGCAAGAGCGAGGCAGAGTGCGGAATAGGTGAGCGTTCTCACAGCGGAGGAATTGCGGGTGAAAATGGCGGCGTGATCCATGAATTTCTTCTCCGTTTCTTTCAGCAGCGCGCGGCGCTGTTTGTCTTTGTCGCCGCCCCCGCCTGCCGACACGGGAAGTGCGGGACTGCCCTGGCTTTGACCGAAGCCCGTGCCTGCGCCCATGCCGGACATCATTCCCGCAAGCTTTGCGGGATCAAGTCCCATACCGGACAGCGCGGATATGACCGACGGAAGATTTTTTATTAGCTCCGGCGGGATATTTATGCCGCCTGTGCCGACCGCATTCGGCATCGTGCCGGACACCGCACCCGCCGCAGGCACTGCGGCGTCCGAAAGACCGGTGATCTGCGCCGCGGCACCCGACGCGACTTCGTTTTGCGCTGTGCCGCCTGCACTGCCCGCGGCTTGCGCGGCGCCCGTGCCGCCTGCACGGTAGGCGCTATCTCCGTTTGTATTGCCGGCGCCGAAGCTTTTCAGTATACCTTCAAACTCGGGGCTGCCCATAACGGAGCGCAGGGATTCGCCGAGCTTTTGCAAGTTATCGCTTTCCGACATACGCGCACCTCTATTTCTGATTTTTGAAGTTATCGAGTATTTCCACCGCTCTGGCAATATCGTCGTCTGTCAGGCTGCGCAGCGCGCTACGCACCTTGTCAAGATCCGCACCCGTTACCTTGACTTCCGACAGATCAAGACCGTTTCCCGCGCAAAGCGAGCATATAACGCGCCACAGGGCGTCATCAGGCAGCGTTGAGAGCATATCTACCGTTTTTTTATCGATTTTCATATATTTTCCCCCTATAGTTTCTGATTTCAGTATATGACGGGGAAAAATATCTGCCACCGGTGACACCGTGCAAAAGAAACGAAGAAATTTTTCGCACATATATAAAGGAGACGGCAATGCAAAAAAACGTCACAAAGCTTTTGGTATTTTCAGACTCCCACGGCAGAGCGGGGAAGATGTCCGCAGCATTTTCGGAGCATCCCGATGCCGACGCTGTCATATTTTTAGGCGACGGGCTTCGGGACGCCGTCCGTGTTTTCTGCGGCTGCGAAAAGACGGTGGCGGCTGTATGCGGCAACTGCGACAGCAGCGGCGACATTGAAGCCGCCAAAGCTATCGGCGCCGCGCTGCCCGAGATAACTCTTGATATCGGCTGGGTGCGCGTCATGTGCGCACACGGTCACCGCTACGGCGTAAAGTCAGGTCTTTCGCGCATTGCCGAGGCGGCAAAGGCGCGTGGGGCGGGGCTTGTGCTTTTCGGGCACACCCATGTGCCGACCGAAGTGCATTTGGACGGTGCGCTGCTGTTCAACCCGGGCAGCGTTGCCTCGGGAAGCTACGGCATAATTTATATACAGGACGGCGCGATCCTTTGCTCTCACGGCACGGTATAAAAAGAGGTCGGCGCAAGTGATTTTTCACTTGCGCCGACCGTTTTGTTTTTATATAGGGTTTTTACGGAGTAACGCCGTCGCGAAGGCTGCCCTTAGTGTAGAACTGTGTCATGGGGTTCACCGTAAAGTCAATGGATTTCGGCAGCGAATATACGGAATCATCGGGGAATATCTTCATGTCGCGGCTTTCAAGACCGTTGTACATATCGGTGTATCTCTGTTCGTACAGCGCGCGGGACGCTTCGTCGCCGTTTGTGTACATTCTGTCGTATGAGCTTGAAAGACCCAGGAAGTCAAAGCAGATAAGCATTACTCTGATGCGCTCTTTCTGCTCCTCGCGCTGTGCTTTGTCGAGGGCGACGTTGAGAAGCTCTCTCATTTCCTCATAGTGCTCGTCGATATATGCATATGAGTACATATCTCCGGGGCGGTCAAAGTTTGCGACAAAGCATGTTCCGCATTCATCGCCCGCGGTGTTCTCCATGTCGAGGAACTTGAATATTTCCTCATAGCCGTTACCGTAGTACATGTAAAGATACTCTTTCATGTACTCTATGTACTTTTCAAAACTCATATCGGGCTCCCACTCCATCTTGACGGACATGTAAGCCTTCAGAGTCTCGTAGTTGTAGTTGGGGCAGCCGCCCTCGTAGTAGATACCGCGGACGTTGCACTCCTCGTAGAGGTATTTATAATCGTAGTAGATGTTGTAGATGCAGGGCAGGCTGACCATGTAGTAGTTGAAAGTGACGCCGTAGTACCAGTACCACATCTCGGCGCCGGACTCTTTACACATCTCGCCCCATGCCTTAAGGCTTGCCGCGGTCTCTATGTTGTTTTCCTTGTTGAGCTGACCTTTGTTTTTGCACTCGCCGCTGTTGAGATAGTGGTTGTTGCAGCCCTGACCGCAGTAGAACACTACAACGTTTTTCGCGGGGCGGATCGTAGCCGGAATGTCATGGTTATAAAGGATGCAGTGTACTCTGATACCGGGATAATACTCCTGAATGTCAACAGAAGCTTTGTTCGCCATGTTGAGATACAGCGCACCGTAGCCCTCTTTGGGGACTACGACTTCTCCGGTATTTTTGTTTGTAACTCCGTTTGCTCTGCGGCCGCAGGGGCGGCAGGTGCAGTACTGTTCATTATCGCACAGAGAGAATGACATAGTCTTCTGACCGTCCTCCACAAGCTGCTTTGCCGTTGTTGTGAACGCGTAGCAGGCGTGACCCCAGCTTTCGATCATTCTCATGGTGTCAAGCATACCGGAGAAAAGCGTGTCATATACACTGTCGTCGGATGTGCAGGGCTGCCATGCTTTGCCCGGCATTGGAGCTACATCGGTCTCTTTTTTCTGTTCGCCGGAATTATACTTTGCTCTGTATCTTTCGGCAAGGGTCATGGTACCGTCATCGGCAGGCATTGTGCCCGTTGCCATTCTCCAGTAGTAGCCGTAGGAATGAGCGTTTACAAACTGGGGACCGTACTGCAGACCGTAGCGCGCCTCCCAGTATCCGCTGACCTGTGTGCCGTTCTGGCGTGCGGGCATATAGTAGTTTTCCGGGTTTTCGGTAACATTCTGACCGCAGAATCTGAATTTCATTTTGGGGATGACAAACTGATTAGTGCCTTCGGGAATATCAACAATACGGGTCTTGTATTGGAAGGTGTACTCGTTGTCGTAGAAACGCAGACCGAGAAAATCTTCGAGAATTTCGTAGACCGCGTACATATTGCCGCGGTATGTACCGTAAACATTGAGGTTTCCGTCGGTCACATCGTAGCGGTAGCCCTCGGCTCCCAGTTCAAGTCCCATTTCGCGGTGGGGATCGACGCGGTTAAAGATAACTGAATGCCCGCCTGCGGGTGCGCCTTTGACTATCTCAAGCTCAGTGCCGCAGGAAATCCTTGTGTATCTCTGGAAAAGCTCCGCGGCATACTGTACATTGTCGTTCCACTTAGCGTCCTCGGGGACATAGATCTTGAATTCCGAAATATCAACGCCGCCGATGGTGAACTTATACACCTGTTTGCCGTTGTCAAAGTCGGAGCCGGTCTTCAGTCCGACGAGAAGGCATCTCAGGTTATAGACATCTACGGCATCGATTTTGTCGTTGGCATCCATATCGGCTGCCTGTCTGTCGATGTTTACGGACTCTCCGACAAGGTAGCTTCTTATGGCGTATACATCAAGCGCGTTTACTTCCTTGTCGCTTGACGCATCAACGTTGCCCACTACATAGGTCTCATCGTTGACAAAGGTCTGCGCGCCTGCCGCAATGCTCAGTGCTCCCGCGAGCATAAGCACCGCAAGCAGCGCGGAAATGATTTTTTTCATTTGGATCCTCCTTGATAATTTACCACGGTAATTATAGCACAATTCTCCAAATTGTTCAAGCGTTTTTTATAAATATTTGGCTTGTTTTCATTGATTTGAATATGGTTATAATTACAAATATGCAAAATAACCGCCGCGACCGCGGCGGTTATCTGTTTCAAATCCGAATCCGGAAAAATCGAATTACGCTTTGCCGACAGAGCCGAACAGCTCCATCTTTTCGCGTACGGTGGCTTTGATAGCCTCGGTGCCGGGAGCGAGGACCTTTCTGGGGTCGAAGCCCTTGCCGGTGAGGTCCTTGCCTGCCTCGATGTACTCACGTACAGCGGCGGTAAATGCGATCTGGCACTCGGTGTTTACATTGATCTTTGCAACGCCGAGAGAAATTGCTTTTCTGGTCATGTCTGCGGGGATGCCCGTGCCGCCGTGCAGAACCAGGGGCATGTCGCCGGTCTTCTGCTGGATAGCGTCAAGAGTTTCGAAAGAAAGTCCGGGCCAGTTAGCGGGGTACTTGCCGTGGATGTTGCCGATACCTGCCGCGAGCATGGTAACGCCGAGATCCGCGATCATCTTGCACTCGTTGGGATCAGCGCACTCGCCCATGCCGACAACGCCGTCCTCTTCGCCGCCGATAGCGCCGACCTCTGCCTCAAGGGAGAGGTTTTTCTCAGCGCAGACTCTTACGAGCTCTTTGGTCTTTTCGATGTTCTCTTCGATGGGGTAGTGAGAGCCGTCGAACATGATGGATGAAAAGCCTGCATCGATGCACTTGTAGCAGTCCTCATAGGTACCGTGGTCCAGATGCAGAGCAACGGGAACGGTGATGCCCAGGGATTCTACCATAGCCTTGACCATTGCGGCAACGGTCTTGAAGCCGCACATGTACTTGCCCGCGCCTGCGGAAACGCCGAGGATAACAGGGCTTTTCAGCTCTTCGGCAGTCTGGAGAACTGCCTTGGTCCACTCAAGGTTGTTGATGTTGAACTGACCTACGGCATATTTGCCGGCTTTTGCTTTGGTCAGCATTTCCTTTGCATTTACTAACATTTTCATGCTCCTTTTTGAGATAAAAATTCTGTCAACTTATTATAAACCAAACGCGCCGCGAAAATCAAGTGTTTTGCACATAAAAGTATAAATGTATGAAATCTGAAAAAACTCAAAGAAAGACGGGAAAATTTTTGTTTGGTATGTTGACGGTGTAATAATTTTGATATATAATGTATAAAGCGAAAAATTGTTTTTGAAGGAATAAAAGAGTATGAGAAGAACAAAAATCGTATGTACGCTCGGACCTGCAAGCAGCAGCGAAGAAATGATCGAAAAAATGCTTCGTGCCGGCATGAATGTGGCACGTCTCAACTTCTCCCACGGCACCCATGAGGAGCACAAAAAGACCGTTGAGACCTTTCGCGCCGTGCGCGACAGGATGGGAGTTTCCGCAGCGGTCATGCTTGATACAAAAGGACCCGAGGTCAGAATCAAAACATTTAAGGACGGCTCCATTTCGCTGAAGCGGGGAGATATATTCACGTTTACCTCCCGCGAGGTCGAGGGCGACGAAAAATGCGTTTCCATTTCTTATCCCGACCTTGCGCCTCAGCTCAGCTCCGGCTCCCGTCTTCTTCTGGACGACGGCAAACTTGCGTTTTCCGTTGTTGAGACAAACGACACGGACATTGTCTGCCGCGTTGAGGTGGGAGGAATACTGAAAAACAAAAAATCAATAAATATCCCCAACGTTCCCATAGATATGCCGTATATGAGCGAAAAAGACAAATCCGATATACTTTTCGGTATAGAGAACGATGTTGATTTTGTGGCGGCTTCATTCGTGCGCAGCCGCGACGACGTTGTCTCCCTCAGAAAATTTCTTGACTACAACGGCGGTCACCGCATAAAGATAATTTCAAAGATAGAAAACGTTCAGGGCGTTGAGGCGTTTGACGAGATCCTTGCCGCTTCCGACGGCATCATGGTGGCGCGCGGCGACATGGGCGTTGAGGTGGCGTTTGAAAAGCTGCCCGGCATACAGAAGCGCTTTATCCGCCGCTGTTATCAGGCGGGCAAGATCGTTATAACCGCAACGCAGATGCTTGAGTCCATGATAAGCAGCCTCACTCCTACCAGAGCAGAGATAAGCGACGTTGCGAATGCCGTTTTCGACGGCACGAGCGCAGTTATGCTTTCCGGTGAGACCGCTATGGGCATCGATCCCGCAAACGTTGTATCCGTCATGGCGAAGATCGCCGAGCAGGCTGAAAGCGATGCCATGGGCATGAATGCATACTCCAACATCAAATACGAGGTTGACAGCAACGACACCACAAACGCTATCTGCGATGCGGCGTGCACCACGGCGCGCGACCTCAGGGCAAAGGCGATAATCGCCGTTACGACCTCGGGATACACGGCGCGTCTTGTTTCGAAATTCAGACCCAATCAGGATATAGTGGCGGCAACGCCTGAGATAAAGACGTTCCACCAGCTTTCAATGTCGTGGGGCGTTCTGCCCGTGCTGGCGCTTGATCAGAGCGACACAGACAAGCTGTTCCGCCACGCGATAGACTGCGCAAAGCAGATAGACGCCGTGGGCGTGGGCGATACCGTTGTCATAACCGGCGGCGTGCCTCTGCGCACAAACGGAACCACAAATACGCTCAAGGTTGAGACAATAAGCAAATAAAGCTGCGCCCGACCGCATTTTGAAAGAAGGCATGGAATATGGAAAAGAGCATTAACGAAAAGCTGTTTGATTATATCGAAAAAAGTCCTACGGCGTATCATGCCGCGGACAATACCGCGTCGCTGCTTCGCGGCGCGGGCTATACGGAGCTTTTTGAGGGCGGCGAATGGAAGCTTTGCGGCGGCAAGGGCTATTTTGTGCGTCGCGGCGGCTCGTCGCTGATAGCTTTCAGAATTCCCGATGATGGTGCGGTGCCGTCGTTTATGATAAGCGCCTCCCACTCCGACAGCCCCACTTTCAAGATAAAAGAAAACGCGGAGCAGAAGGCCGCCGGCGACGCGGTGCGCCTTTCCGTCGAGAAATACGGCGGAATGCTTTCGCAGACGTGGTTTGACAGACCGCTTTCGGCGGCGGGCAGGGTAGCGGTACGCACGGAAAACGGAATGAGCGTGCGCCTTGCCGACCTTGAGGGAATGCAGGCGATAATACCGTCTCTCGCGATCCACCTTAACCGCGACTCCGGTAACGGCGCAAAGCTCAACCCGGCGGTCGATATGCTGCCGCTTTACCGCTGCGACGGGCGCGGAGAGGAGTTTTCAAAGCTTGCGGCATCGGCGGTCGGAGCAGATGCGGACGACGTTCTCTCCTGCGATATGTTTTTGTATGTGCCCGAGAGAGGGCACAGCTGGAACGGCTATATTTCCGCTCCCCGTCTTGACGATCTGCAGTGCGCATTTGCGACTCTTGAGGCGTTTATGACGGCGGACGGCGGAGCCTCCTGCCCCGTATACTGTCTCTTTGACAACGAGGAAGTGGGCAGCGCAACGAAGCAGGGCGCGGCATCTACATTTTTGTATGACACGCTGACACGCATCTGCAGGGAAAGAGAATGCGGTGACCTTCAGCGGCTTATTTCGCAGAGCTTTATGGTCTCATGCGACAACGCGCACGCCGTGCATCCCAATCATCCCGAGCTTTGCGATCCGAATCATCAGGTAAAGATGAACGGCGGTATCGTCATAAAGTACAACGCGAATCAGCACTATACGACAGACGCTGTATCCGCAGGTATATTCCGTCTTGTGTGCGAAAAGGCAGGGGTGCCCTGTCAGATGTACGCAAACCGAGCCGATATGCCCGGCGGCGCGACGCTGGGAAGTATCGCAAACACAAAGGTCTCCGTGAATACGGTTGACATCGGTCTCGCGCAGCTTGCCATGCACTCCGCGTTTGAGACCGCGGGAGACTGCGACACCGAGTACATGGTAAAAGCACTGAAAAAGTTCTTCTCCGCGCGCATTAAGTGCGAGGGTGGAGAATTCGAAGTCTCGTTCGGCTGAGATTACATAAAACAAAGCATAAAACCGTCCTGCCGTCACATTTGTGACGGCAGGACGGTTTCTTTTAAAAGCATAGCATATCCGAAGCTATGTCAAAGCCGTTCCATGGGCTTTGGGGCAGGCGGCAAATGTCGATATTTTTACCGCTGAACGGGTCTTTCCAACAAAGACGGACGCAGCACAGTCCGAGCGCGCCCTTTTGACGAGAGCCGTATTTTCCGTCGCCGAAAAGCGGCATTTTGCGGGAGGCAAACTGCACTCTTATCTGATGCGTTCTGCCCGTATGCAGCTTTATAAGCACAAGGGAGGAGTCATCGGTTTTGGCAAGCGTTCGGTATTCGAGAAAAGCGGGCTTTGCCGAGGCGCGTGGGGATGAGACGCAAAATGACTTGTTCATATGTCTGTCATGCCACAGCAGATCGTGCATTTCACCGCTGTCAGTCTCGGGCGCGCCGCTTACCGCCGCCATATACAGCTTGCAGCTGTCATCTGCCGCGAGAGCCGCTGACAGCATACCCGCCGCGCGGGAGGAACGGGCATATACCATAACGCCCGCGGTGGGCGTGTCCAGCCTGTGAACGCAGTAGATCTCTCCGCCGATCTCGGCTTTCAGGAGCGCCGTCATATCGGTCTGCCCGCTTTTGTCGGGCTGAGACGGTATTCCGCTTTCCTTATATACCGCAACGCTGTTTTTGTCGCTTCTCAGTATTTCCATAGATCTCCCTGTATTATCAAAGAGCTTCTGCCCTCCTCGGGCAGAAGCTTTGATGCGGATATAGGATGTAATTTATTTCTTCAGAACTCTGATAACTCCGTCGATCGCGGAAATGTCGGCAATGTGGCTGTCGCACACATCGGCTGTGCAGTCAAGCAGAGCGCAGGCAAAGCTGCCTTTGGAGCGGCTTGCCATGTTGTCGATGTTTATGCCGTCGCCGGAGATGACCGCCGTTATGCGGCTGAGCATATCGGGCTGATTCTTATGCAGTACCACAAGACGGCACTTGCCGCTTCTGGGCATTGAGACAGCGGGGAAGTTTACGCTGTTTGTAATATTTCCGTTTTCCAGATAGTCGATAAGCTCGTGCGCTGCCATGACCGCGCAGTTGTCCTCACTCTCCTCCGTGGAGGCTCCCAGGTGAGGGATAGTGATTATGCCGGGCTGATTGACCGTCTCCTCGGAGGGAAAGTCCGTAACGTATTTTGCAACCTTGCCGCTTGCCAGTGCCGCTTTCATATCGGCGGCGTTTACAAGGTCCGCGCGGGACAGGTTTATGATGCGTACGCCGTCCTTCATGAGAGCAAGCGTTTCGGCGCATATCATATTCTTCGTTTCGGGCGTTGCGGGCACGTGCAGTGTTATGTAGTCGGCATTCTTGTAAATGTCCTCATAGCTTGCGGCGTTCTTAACTCCGCGGCTCAGTCTCCACGCGGCGTTGACTGTCATGTACGGGTCGCACCCCATCACGTCCATGCCAAGCTCTCGCGCGGCGTTTGCGACCATGCCGCCGATGGCGCCGAGGCCGATAACACCGAGAGTCTTGCCCTTTATCTCGCAGCCCGCGAATTTGGACTTGCCTTTTTCAACGGACTTTGCAACGTCCTCGGTCAGGGTGTTTGCCCAGTTGATGCCCGCGACGATATCGCGGGAGGCAAGCAGAAGAGCGGCGATAGCCAGCTCTTTAACGCCGTTTGCGTTTGCACCGGGGGTGTTGAATACTACAATGCCCTCTTCGGCGCAGCGGTCGCAGGGGATGTTGTTAACGCCGGCACCCGCTCTCGCGATCGCCTGAAGATCGGGGGAAAACAGCATTTCGTGCATGGCTGCGCTGCGCACCATGATCGCGTCGGGATCGGTAATACCGTCGCCGACTTCATACGCGCCGCGGTCGAACTCGTCGGTGCCGCAGGCGGCTATTTTATTAAGAAGCTGAATTTTCTTTTTCATGGATAAACTCCTCTTCGGCGGCTTACGCCTTGGGATTTTCTGCGGCGAACTTCTTCATGAACGCCACAAGCGCTTCAACGCCCTCGTAGGGCATTGCGTTGTAGATGGAAGCTCTCATGCCGCCGACCGAACGGTGACCCTTGAGGTTCTTGAGTCCGGCGTCTCCCGCCTCTTTCGCAAACTTTTTGTCAAGCTCCGCGTCTCCGGTAACGAACGTAACGTTCATCATGGAGCGCCACTCGGGAACAACGGGAGCGATGTAATAGTCCTGGCTGTCGAGATAGTCGTAGAGAAGCGCGGCTTTTTTCTCGTTTCTCTTCTTCATTTCTTCAAGTCCGCCTATGGACATGAGCCAGTCGTATACAAGCTTCGCGATGTATATGGAGTAGCAGGGAGGCGTGTTGTACATGGAGCCGTTGTCAGCCATGAGCTTCCAGTCCATCATAGCGGGGGTTGTGGGACGCGCATTACCCAGAAGATCCTCGCGGACTATAACAACGGTAACTCCCGCGGGAGCCATGTTTTTCTGCGCGCCGGCGTAGATAACGCCGAATTTCGAAACGTCAACGGGCTCGGACAGAATGCAGCTCGACATATCGGCAACCAGCGGAATGTCTCCGGTGTCGGGTATGTAATTGTACTTTGTGCCGTATATGGTGTTGTTGAAGCAAACGTGAACGTAGTCGGCGTCGGGACGGATGTCCTTGCGGCTTATATGGGGTATGCGCGCAAAGTTGTCATCCTTGGAGCTTGCTATCGCTGCGGCGTCGCCGTATTTCTGTGCTTCTTTGTATGCTTTTGTGGAGAACTGACCGGACAGAACGTAGTCGGCTTTGCCGGTCTTCATAAGGTTCAGGGGTACGCATGCAAACTGGGTGGAGGCGCCGCCCTGCATGAACAGCACCTTGTAGTTATCGGGGATGTTCATAAGGGTGCGAAGACCTTTTTCCGCAGCGGCAATGATCTCTTCAAAGGCGGGAGATCGATGACTCATCTCCATGACTGACATACCGGCATCGCCGTAGCAGACGAGCTCGGAAGCGGCCTTTTCGAGAACGGGCAGGGGCAGCATAGAAGGACCTGCCGAAAAATTGTAGACTCGGTTCATAGTAACATATCCTTTCATAACCGCGGTCGCGGAATATTATTCTTAATTATATACCATAATATATGGCAAGTCAAGAAAAAAAGCGCACTAAAAAAGTATTTTTGCAATTTATAACATCATAATATTCATTTTGAGATGAATATATGCAAAAATCGCCCGTTTTGTCATAAAAAGTCGCGAAAAAAATAAGCTGTGTGACAATTGACGGGGTGCGATATTCAAAAAGCGCCGTCTATGGGCGCTTTGCCCGAAAGTCCCCGTAAATAAAGGCGTCCGGGGGGTTGACTTTACGTTATAACGGTAGTATAATTATTATTCAATTGCATGCTGAACTATATAATATAAAAGGTAACTATCGTGAAGAAGAACAACACTGCCGCACAGGCGGCAAAAAAGGAGAAAAAGAAGCCGCTTCTCGGAATATTTCTGAGGGGAAGCAGGGCAATGTTTGCTTTCAGCATTATTTCCGCGGCGGTGAGCGCGCTGGCGGACATGATAAACCCGCAGATAATACGCGCCGCCGTCGACAATGCCATAGGCGGCAGGGCGGCAAGCTTTCCCGCGCCTGTAATGAAGCTCGTGGAGCGCCTGGGCGGATTTGAATATCTCGGAGCACATCTGTGGATAATGGCGCTTGCCGTGGTCATAGTCGCGCTTGTCAAGGTCGTATCGCAGTACACGTTCCGCGTATGCAACACAAAGGCGTCGGAAAAGCTTGTAAAGAACATGCGCGACTCTTTGTTTGAAAAGATCGAGCGGCTGCCGTTTTCATGGCACATGAAAAACCGCACGGGAGACATAATCCAGCGCTGCACATCCGATATAGACACGCTTAAAAACTTCATATCCGAGCAGCTTACAAACATTTTGCGCATAGTGGTGCTGCTTGTATTGTCCATGATATTCATGTTCGGTATGAACGTATCTCTCACGCTTATATCTCTTGCGCCCATGCCGCTGATCATACTGTACTCGCTTATGTTCCACCGCAAGATAGGCAAGGGCTTTGAGCTCTGCGACGAAAATGAGGGCAAGCTTTCCGCCATGGCGCAGGAAAACCTTACCGGTGTGCGCGTTGTGCGCGCGTTCGGCAGAGAAAAGTACGAGCGCGACAGATTTGAAGAGCATAATGAATACTATACGGGGCTTTGGGTCCGCCTCGCGCGGGTCATGAGCCGGTTCTGGAGCGTTTCGGATATTCTCTCCGGCACACAGATACTGCTTGTCGTTGTGTTCGGCGCGGTGTTCTGCATAAACGGGTCAATGGAGCCCGGTGAGTACATAGCGTTCATCTCCTACAACTCGCTGCTCATGTGGCCCATACGTCAGCTTGGCCGTATGCTCTCCGAAATGAGCAAAGCGGGCGTCTCTCTTGAGCGTATACGCTACATAATGGATTCCGAAACGGAAGAGGACAGACCGAATGCCATCTGCCCCGACATGAGCGGAGATATCGTGTTCGACCACGTCAATTTCTCATATGAGGGCTGCCCCGAAGTCCTGCACGACATAAACTTTACCATGAAGGGAGGAACAACGCTCGGCATACTCGGCGGCACCGGCAGCGGAAAATCAACCATGATGCTGCTGCTTGACAGGCTGTACGAGCTTTCTCCCGAATGCGGAAAGATAACGGTGGGCGGCGTTGACATTGCGGATATAAAAGCGGAATATCTCAGAAAGAATATCGGCATTGTTCTGCAGGAGCCGTACCTGTTCTCCCGCACTGTCGCAGAGAATATCGGCATAACCCGCCCCGACATTTCCATGCAGGAAATACGCATGGCGGCGCGTGCCGCGTGCCTTGACGAGACTGTTGAGGGCTTTACTCAGGGATATGAGACGTTTGTGGGCGAGAGGGGTGTGACCCTTTCCGGCGGACAGAAGCAGAGAGCCGCGATCGCCCGCACGCTGACGCAGAATACGCCGATCATGATATTCGACGACTCTCTTTCCGCCGTCGATACGGAAACTGACGAAAAAATAAGGCACTCTCTCGAAGAGCATTTCGGCAAGGCGAGCGTTATTATAATTTCGCACCGCATAACCACGCTTGAGGCGGCGGATAAAATTCTTGTGCTCGACGCGGGTCGCATAGCCGAGGAGGGCACACACGAGAGCCTTTGCGCCGCGGGCGGAATTTACAGAAAGATATACGATATTCAGTCCGGCATAAAAGAAGAAGCATAAATATTGATGATGAAAAGTATGAAGCAAGATAAAAAACAAACAAAAGGGCTGCCGTTTTTCGGCATAGGCAAGATAATGCCATATGCAAGAAAATACCGACCGCTTCTTGTGATAATGGTGGGATGCGGACTTTTGTCAAGCGCCGTTGACACGGTGCTGCCATTGTATCAGAGGTACGCGCTGAACCATTTTGTAGGCGGCGGAGTGCTTGACACGCTGCCCATCTACATAGCGATATATTTTCTTACGATCGTTGCCGCAGGCGGCGTCAACTACATATCCTGCGCTCTTGCCATGCGCATTGAGGTCAGCATGAATAAGGACCTGCGCAACGCGGCGTTCAACCACCTGCAGACGCTGTCGTTCTCCTATTTCAATCAGAACAGTGTCGGATATATACACGCAAGAGTTATGAGCGATACGTCGCGAATAGGCTCGCTTGTGTCATGGTCGCTCATGGAGGGAACACTGTCTCTTATACACATCTGACGCTGCCGACGATATGCAGTGTGT
>USKS01000009.1 GCA_900555345.1 uncultured Eubacteriales bacterium | reverse complement strand
TTCACGTCCTTTTTACTTACGTTCGGCAAGCTGACGATAGAGTTTGAAATGCTTTACAAATAAACTGAAAGCAAGCAGTTTCAAAACTTTGGCGGAGAGACGAACGAGTGCGGTGGGCGCGGCGGGCGCGGAGGGAACGGCGGGTGATGGCGGGAGCGTGGGTGGTGCGTGGTGAGGGTGAGGGACGGTGCGGGCGAGCATTTCGGTGGGTGATCGTCGAGAGTACTGGCAGTGCGGTGCGCGGCTGCGAGCCTTGCGACGGGTGAGCGACGGGTGCGCGAGGGCGGATGCGGGCGCGGTCAGACTCACTGACACTGTCGTGTGCCCGCAGTCAACAGAAAACCGTGCATATCCGTCATTTATACAAATGCGTGTATAAATGACGGATATGCACTTGCAAACATCGGGCTGCTGTGGTAATATTAGTTATATATATTATCATGTTTATGCCGCTGCTGTCCCAAGGACGCCGCGGGAGCTCGAAAGGAAAAAATATGTCAGAAACAACACCGAAGATCAATGTCAAAACTCTCTCGCAGACAGAGCGCTGCTTTCTTGATGAGCGCCTTGAGGACAAAGCGGAATATACAAGTGCTTCCATGCTTTGGGGCGAGCGCTTCAGCTTGCAGATCGGTATACAGCTTGACCGTCCGCAGCACGACAGAACGATAGTGTTCATGTCCGTAGAGAGCGAAATATCGGAGTACATAAGCCTTAAGCGCGTGGATAATGTGCCCGTGCGCATGCCGCTGAACCCCGGCGCTGACGACGGATACTACCTGCGCACCGAGCCCGGACTTTTCCCGGATCTGCTCAGACCCATGAGCGAAAAAACAAGAATACCGGTAATGCACTGGCTTGCCGCGATCTGGGTGGATATACGGATCCCCGCGTCGTCAAAGATCTCGGGAGAGTTTCCCATTCGCTTTATGTTCAAGGACTTTGACGGCAATATCCTTGCCGAGACGACTTTTACCGTCAATGTTATCGCCGCCGAGCTTCCCGAGCAGAAGATAGCCGTAACACAGTGGTTCCACGCCGATTGCCTTGCGGCATACTACGGCCTTGAGATATTCTCCGAGGAGCACTGGGCTGTCATAAAGAACTTTATCGAAACCGCCGTTGACAACGGTATCAATATGATACTGACTCCCATTTTCACGCCTCCGCTTGACACCGCCGTCGGCGGCGAGCGGCCCACGGTTCAGCTTGTGGACGTTTACAGAAAGCACGGAAAGTGGTCATTCGGCTTTGAAAAGCTCGAGCGCTGGGTCAATATGTGCCTTGACTGCGGCGTAAAATATTTTGAGTTTTCACATCTCTTCACCCAGTGGGGCGCGCACCACGCGCCGAAGGTCATGGCAGAGACGGAAAACGGATATGAGAGAGTGTTCGGCTGGGATACGGATGCCGGCGGAGAAGACTACCGCGGATTCCTTACCGAAATGCTGCCCCGTCTTATAGCCGAAACTGAGCGTCTCGGCGTTGCCGACCGCTGCGTGTTCCATATTTCCGACGAGCCCGGCGGAGATATGCTTGAAAGCTACCTTGCCGCAAAGAACGTCGTCAAGGATCAGCTCCACGGTCAGATGATAATGGACGCGCTCTCCGATTTCAGCTTCTACGAAAAAGGAGTGGTCGAGCATCCGGCTGTGTCCGAGGATCACGTAAAGCCTTATCTCGAGGCGGGAGTTCCCGATCTTTGGGTATACTACTGCTGCTGCCAGTCGGAGAAGGTCTCCAACCGTTTCCTTTCAATGCCCGGCGCACGCAACCGCATAATAGGTCAGATGTTCTATAAATACAAGATCGCGGGATTTCTGCAGTGGGGCTATAACTTCTGGTTCACGCAGGAATCGTGCGAATTCTGCGACCCGTATCTTTGCACCGACGGCGGAATGTGGGTGCCCGCGGGCGACGCGTTCTCCGTATATCCCGCGCCCGGCGGCAGCGCATATGAGACTCTGCACCTCAGAGGCTTTACCGCGGCGCTGGACGATCTGCGCGCCTTCACGCTTTGCGAAAAGCTTTGCGGGCGCGACGCGGTCATGGCAGTCATCGAAGAGCGGGGCAGCGTTGCCTTTGACGAGTATCCTCACGGAGACGAGCAGGTGCTGTCCGTACGTGAAAAGATAAACTCCATGATAGCGGAGAAGATAGGGAAGTAAGACCCCAACAGCTGAAATATAGGGCTGTCCCCGTCCGCGGTCGCATCGGCGCCGCGGGCAGGGACAGCCTTTGCCGCATATGTTTTGCCCGCGGGTATTGCCGCTTCGGGATGCTCCCGAAAAAAGGCGGCGCATAAACCTGTGCGGACATAACATACACTTATAATAAGGAAAATAAAGATGACAAAGCTTATAACCCAATATAGAGGGCTTAAAAAAGAAATTTATATTCTGTTTGTCGGAAAGCTTGTCACGGCAATGGGCTCGTTCGTCTGGCCCATGCTCACATTCTTTCTGACAACAAAGCTCGGTCTTTCCGACGGCACCGCAACGGTGCTCATCGCAACGGCGACCGTGCTGTCGCTGCCCGCGGCGCTGCTGGGCGGAAAGCTTGCCGACCGCTTCAGCCGAAAATACATAATCATCATTTTCGACTGCCTGACCGTGGCGCTGTACATAATTGCCGCCATACTGCCGACGTCGTACATTACGGCTGTGCTCATATTTCTCGCGGGTCTGTTTCAGACAATAGAAAGCCCCGCGTACGACGCGCTTAACGCCGACTTTTCCACATCCGAGCAGCGGGAGAAGGCATATTCTCTTTCGTACCTCGGTTTTAATCTCGGATTTATAATCGGCGCCGCCGTTTCGGGACTTCTGTTTCAGAAGTATATATGGCTCGCGTTCCTTCTCAACGCGCTTGCAGTATTCACGTCGACCGTCCTTATCTGGATATTTGTGCACATGAAAAACGCTGTGGGCGCCGACGAGGACACCGCAGGCGAAGTCTATAACGAATACGAAATGCCCATGGACGAAAAAACGCCTGTCATGCGCATACTGAAAGAGCGCAGGGTGGTGCTTTTCGGACTGCTGCTCGGCTGTTTTGCGTGGCTGCCGTCAAACGTTGCGGGCATACTTCTCCCCCTGCAGCTCAAAGAGGCGATGGGAGAATACGGCGCGACGGTATACGGATACCTGAGCTCCCTGAACGGCGCGACTGTTATAGTATGCACACCCGTTTTCAGCATGCTTCTCAGAAAAATGACGGAGCTGCCCAAAGCGGCGCTGGGACTTCTGCTGTTCTGCGGCGGACTCTCACTTTACTCCGTGGGCACGGCGCTTGCCACACTGTTTCTCGGGATGTTCGTTTTCTCCGTTGGCGAGGTCATATCCGTGCTTGGCGCAAATCCCTATGCCTCACGCCGCATCCCCGCGTCTCACAGGGGACGCATCGGCGGCATAACCTCCGTCATGTCAACGGTGTTCTCGGCACTGACCCAGTACCTTATAGGCGGCGTGCTTATGCTGACCCACAGCAACTACCGCCTTATCTGGATAGTGATTATTTCGTGCGGCGTCCTTGCCGCGGTGCTGTATGCGCTGCTTTACCGCGCGGATAAGAAAGCGTTTCCATTGCTGTATGAAAAGCGCGCAGAGGACGGGGCAGAGTAGGGCACTGCGCAGGTTTTTGAATGTATATTTTCTCAACCTGCGGTTGACGGCGCGGTTGAGCCTAAAAGCTTTGGCATTAGGCTCTGCCTTGCCGCACCGTCGGTTACATGTCAAAAAAGCGCAAAGGAAATTTGTATATTATATGGAAAATATATAAAATTGACGAATAAGCATTGACAAAATGTTGACAGTTTGTTAAAATAAAATATCCTCAATCATTGGTTGAGCACACTTTTGCGTGGTAAAGGAATAAAACACTTCTGCGGCATGGGAGGTTGTCGTGAGGTGTTTCGGCTTTGCTCTGCAAAAGTGATTTAACTGCTATTCTTTTTGCGGATTTTAACGAAAAGAATAATGTACTTAAAAAAGGAGAAAGATTATGAAGTTCACCAAAGTAATCGCAATGCTTCTTTGCGTCGTAATGGTGGTAGCTGCATTTGCCGGCTGTACCGGTAAAAAGCAGGATACTAAAGGCTCTGCCGAAGATCCTACATATGCAGATCCCTATGCGGGCAAAACTCACCAGGAAGTCTCCGACGATCTCTACGAGAAGGTTCTCGGCGAGTTCAAGGAATACTATGACAAGGCTATTGAGGCTGAAAGCGTTTCCGAGAGATTTGCTCTCATGGCAATCGCAGAGGCAAAACTGCTTGAAAGCGGAGTTATGCTTCCTTCCACCTCCAAGGGCGGTAACTACGCTATCTCCCGCGTAGCTCCCAAGACCATCAACTCCACTCTGTGGGGCAACGACTCCGACAGATTCCATCAGGTAATCGCCGTTGCAGGCGAGAATTTCCTGCTCAAGAGCGAAGTCGAAGAGATGAAAGCTAAATGGGCAGAGGTCAAGGGCACCGGCACCTACGAAGAGTGGGTAAAGAAGTATCTCACCGACAAGGGCTACACCCTCACCGATGAGTACTCTTGGCCCTATACCAGTGATCCGGTTGTTTGGGACGCGCTCAACTCCTACCGTGCTGCAGACGCAGAGGCTATCGTTAACACCTACGACGGTCTTCTTGAGTACGATATCGAGAACGTGCAGCAGCCCGCTCTCGCTACCGGGTACACCGTTTCCGATGACGGCCTTACCTACACCTTCAAGCTCCGTGAGGGAGTTAACTGGGTTGATAACCAGGGCAACGTAATCGAAAAGCTTACGGCTGACAGCTTTGTTGCAGGTATGCAGCATATGCTCGACGCTAAGGGCGGTCTTGAGTACCTTGTTGACGGTAAGATTAAGAACGCTTCTCAGTACATGGCAGGCGAGATCACCGACTTCGCTGAGGTCGGCGTTAAGGCTGTTGATGAGTATACTCTCGAGTACACTCTCGAGGCTCCCTGCACATACTTCACCACGATGCTCGGCTACGGCGTATTTGCTCCTATGAGCCGTGCATACTTCACCGCTAACGGCGGCGCATTCGGTGTCGAAGAGTATGCGGCAGCTTCCGCTACCGATGCTTACACCTACGGTACCGCTCCCGATAAGATCGCATACTGCGGACCTTACCTCGTAACCTCCTATGCTGCTTCCAACTCCATCGTATTTGAGGCTAACCCTCAGTACTGGAACAAGGACAACATCAACATCCACAAGATCACCTGGATCTTTAACGACGGTTCTAATCCCACCGAGACCTATGACCGCGCTAAGGAAGGCACTCTTACCGGCGCAGGTCTGAACACCAACGCTGTTGCAAAGGCAAAAGAGGACGGTCTGTTTGACGATTATGCATACATTGCAGCAACCGACGCTACCTCTTATCCTGCATTCTACAACCTCTACCGCGCTAAGTTTGCCAACTTCAACGACGAGACCGTTGCAGCTACAACTCTTACCGCAAACGAGCAGGTTAAGGCTAACCTCGCTATGGAGAACCAGCACTTCCGTCTGGCTCTGTCCATGGCGCTTGACAGAGGCGCTTATAACGCTACCACTGTAGGCGACGATCTTAAGCTTACTTCTCTTGTTAACTCCTACACACCCGGTACCTTCGTATCTCTTGACGAGGACGTTACCGTTGAGATCAACGGCAAGGCTACCGAGTTCAAGGCAGGCACCAACTACGGTGTAATCATGCAGGCTCAGATCGATGCTGACGGCATCGCTATCAAGGCTTACGATCCCGCAGCCGACGAGGGTGCAGGTTCTTCCGCAGGCTACGACGGCTGGTACAATGTTGAAGAGGCTAAGAAGCAGCTCGAGGCTGCTATCGATGAGCTCTCCGAGTCTTGCGATATGGTAATCGACAAAGACCATCCCGTAAAGCTTGAGGTTCCCTACTTTGATATTAACGAACCCTTCGCTAACAGAGCCAATGCCATGAAGCAGTCCATCGAGGCTTCTCTCGACGGTAAGGTTGAAATCGTTCTGGTTAAGACAGGCGGCTCCGACGCTGTTAACTGGTACAATGCAGGCTACTATCCGGAGACCGGCGATCAGATGAACTATAACATCTTTGACGGCTGCGGCTGGGGCCCGGACTACGGTGATCCCACGACCTACCTTGACACAATGCTTCCTCAGGGCGGCGGCATGGCCAAAAACCTTGGTCTGTATTGATCATTAAACTGTAGGCATTGATTTACAGCTGAATAATTAAATCGCGGTAAGAGGATGAGTTCTTTTATTCATCCTCTTATCGCAATATTAACGAGGGAAGTAGTTGTGACAAAGTATTTGCTCAAACGTTTGCTGCACGGACTTATTTCCGTAGTCATAGTTGTGGCGATCGTTATGATCCTGATATATTCTCTGATGAGCAGAGAAGTAATATTTGCCAGAGACTCGGTTTTTACAAAGAGAAGCAATAACGACAGAGTTATATACAAGTATACTCAGTGGGAAAAATTCGGCTATCTTGACTATGTATCGTACAGCGAGTTTTTGCAGCAGCTCAAGCGCGACGGTGAAATCGACGAGGACACCAGAGCCGAGGCTGTTGCGATCTCAAAAAGCGCCGATAAGGACCCTGAGCTTGTTAAGAAATATGTGGAGAAATTCACAGAGTATTACGAAGGCAAGGGCTACGAGGTGGTTCGCCTTGATCCCGTAATGCTTACTAAAACACGTCTGGACACGGGCGGCAAACAGCAGCTGTTTGCCTACAAGGATTACCCGGTGATCAGGCGTCTTTGGACGTACTTTACCGGAATATTCCGCGTTGACAATATTCATTACGTTGAAGATGACATAGAGGACAGAGGCCTCACCTTTACCCTCCATGATCCTATATACGGCGGAGACAAGTTCTCTCCCGCCATTATCGGTAACGGAACAAAGCATAAATACCTGCTCTATTTCGATAACCAGTTCCCTTATATCCATCAGAACCTTCTGACCGTAAACCTCGGTCTTTCGTATTCGGTAAATACCGGTGTTGACGTATTTGACACCATGACGCAGTCACAGGGTAAATACGTCACATCGACTATCACCTATCCTACGGGACTTACGGAGGACGCGGCATACGATCTGCACTCTGCAACATATGCGTCGGGCACAAGAGACTCTTCGCCCCTGTTCTCGGACAGATATGTTGACGACTATACAAACGTCAGCCTCCATTGCGCGAATATGTCCAAGCTGGGTTATTCGTTTGTTATAGGTATAATCGCGGTTGTGATCTCATACCTCCTTGCAATGCCCCTCGGCATACTGATGGCGCGCAAGAAGGACAAGCTTGTAGATAAAATAGGTACAATATACATCGTGTTCATCCTTGCGGTGCCGTCCCTTGCGTATATCTTTATGTTCAAGGCGCTGGGCGGGCTTGCGGGCCTGCCGACCACCTTCCAGATGGACGGTGAAACATGGCTCATGTATATACTGCCCATAATCTCACTGGCGCTGCCGTCACTTGCAAACCTTATGAAGTGGCTGCGCCGCTACATGATAGACCAGATGAACTCCGACTACGTAAAGTTTGCCCGCAGCGGCGGACTTTCCGAAGGAGAGATATTCTCAAAGCACATTCTTAAAAACGCGGCGATCCCGATTGTTCACGGTATTCCCGCTTCCGTGCTCGGCGCACTTACAGGTGCGATCATAACCGAGCGCGTGTACCTTGTTCCCGGTGCGGGCAACCTGCTTACTACCGCTATCAACAACTACGACAACGGTGTTATCGTAGGTCTTACGCTGTTCTATGCAACGCTGTCGATAATCTCCATCATTCTGGGAGATATTCTGATGGCAATGGTGGACCCGAGAATTTCGTTCTCCACCAAGGCAAGATAAGCGGAGACGCTTTCATAACACATCTGCGCAGGCGTATCGAATGTACGGTGCGCCCCGACGCAGGATGGCGAGAAAGGATATAAATTTTACTATGGACGATAAATCGGTAAACGTAGCTGATCTGGGACTTGGCGAGGACGAGCTTTTCTCAAGAGTCGATCATAACGATCTCGATTCCGAAAAGATCGCCGCTCCGCGGTATTCGTACTGGCAGTCCGTCATGCGCGTGTTCTTCAAAAAGAAATTCAATGTAATCATATTGGTGCTTCTTGCGGTAATAATCGCATTTGCATATATATATCCCGTATTTTCGGGTTACGATAAGTTCGGCAAGGTCCTTGTGGAGGGCGCAAAGCACTTGTCCCCCTCAAAGGCTATTGAAATGCACGGCTTCAGCATCCACTGGATATTCGGTGCGGGCGGCGTCGGTCAGTCCACATTCGACGCAATGTGGAGCGGTGCGCGCATATCCCTGTCCCTTGCATTTATCTGCGCCGCTATCAACATGACCATAGGCGTTGTCGTCGGTGCGATATGGGGCTTCTCAAAGCGTATCGACATCTTCATGACCGAGGTTTATAACATCATCGGAAATGTGCCCTACATCCTGCTCATTTCCGTGCTCGTCATGATACTTTCCGCAAGCTTCTGGACCATGGTGTTCGCACTTACCATAACCGGCTGGCTTTCCATTGCATACTTTATACGAACGCAGGTCGTCATAATACGAGACAGAGAGTATAATCTTGCATCCCGCTGCCTCGGCACGTCAACGCCGCGTATAGCCATGAAAAACATCCTGCCTTTCATGGTATCAGTAATTGTAACTATTGCGGCTACAGAAATTCCCTCATATATTTCATACGAAGTGTTCCTGTCGTATATCGGTCTGTCAATGTCCGATATGTCGCTGGGTAAACTTATATTCGAGGCAGAGGGTTCAATGCTCACACCCGGATTCCAGTTCGAGTTCTGGTGCCCCGTTGTGCTCGCTTCCATAATCACCGTGGTGCTGTATGTTGTCGGTCAGAATCTGGGCGACGCTTCAGACCCCAGAACACATATGTAAGGGGGAGCGGCGATGGAAAACAATAAGGTTCTTCTTTCCATAAAGGATCTGGAAGTTAAATTCCGCGTCCGCGGCAGAATTCTTACCGCAATAAGACGCGTATCCCTTGATATTTATGAAAACGAGTCCATAGCAATCGTCGGCGAGTCCGGAAGCGGCAAGTCCGTTTTCACAAAGACCTTTGCCGGAATGCTTGACTCCAACGGCTTTATAGACAACGGCTCGATAGTCTTTGACGATGAGGAGCTCGCAAAAACGACAGCTGCCAAAAATAAAATGGCGCGCAGCGTTATCCGCCGCACGACCGCAAAACTCAACGCATATTCAAAGCTTGAGATAGCGTCCGACGTATACCGTAAGCTGCTTGAGCTTGAGGCGGAGAAAAAGTCCAAAGGCAGCCTCAGCCCCGAAGAGATAGCCGATTTCGACGAAAGAGCAAAAGAGCTCGAGTTCAAAAAATCGGAGCTTCATAACACAAAGCTGACCCTTGACCCCTCCAAGGAGAAGGATCGCATCAAAGAAATTTCCGCCGAGATAGACGAGGCGGAGATGAAGCTTGCGGCACTTCTTGAGGAAAAGAAAAACCTTGCGCACGCGCACAGCGTAGCCATAAAAGCAGACGCGGCATATCTTGCGGACTTCGCGAAGAAGGAAGCGGAGCTTAAAGCGGAGTACGAAAAGGCGCAGCAGCGCGAAATACCCAAAGAAGTTCTTGACCGTAACGATAAGATCGCCAAAGAAATTTGGCTGAGCGTCGCCCGCTACGATTTCACCCACCGTATGCAGCTTATAAATAAGCTGACCAAAGCGCTGAAGCAGGCAATGATGCTCGGCGTTGATCTGTTCGACGAGGCGACGAGAAGCGCGGTGTTCGATAACGTGGCGCTCAGAGTCCGCTATGAGAGCGAGGACGAAAACCGTCTGTACGGCTATTGCGTTCTTAACCTTGCAAAGATCAGATACTCAAAGGACTGGAGCCAGATCCGCGGCGGCAAGATCGCGACCGTGTTCCAGGATCCTATGACCTCGCTTAACCCCATTATCACAATAGGCAAGCAGATAACTTCCATTATTCTCAAGCATCAGAACTGCACCGAAGTCCAGGCAAGGGAAAAGGCGCTCGTTCTTATGAAAAAAGTCGGCATACCGGACGCGGAGCACCGCTTCGACGACTATCCGTTCCAGTATTCCGGCGGTATGAGACAGAGGATCGTAATAGCGATCGCGCTGTCCTGCCAGCCTAAGATCCTTATATGCGACGAGCCTACGACTGCGCTTGACGTTACGATCCAGGCGCAGATACTCAAGCTTCTCAAGGATCTGCAGAAGGAATTTAACTATACTATCGTGTTCATCACCCATGATTTGGGCGTTGTTGCAAACATCGCGGACCGCGTTGCGGTCATGTACGCAGGTCAGATAGTGGAACTCGGTAATGTGGACGAGGTATTCTACGACCCGAGACACCCGTATACATGGGCGCTCATGTCGTCGCTGCCTCAGCTTGCGCAGAGAAATACGGAGCTTTATTCCATTTCTGGAACGCCCCCGTCTCTGTATAACAAGATAGTCGGCGATCCTTTTGCACCGCGTAACCCATATTGCCTCAAGATCGACACTCTGAGAGAGCCCCCCATGTTCAAGGTGACGGAAACGCACTTTGCAAAGACATGGCTGCTCGATCCCAGAAGCCCCAAGATCGAAAAGCCCGAGGCAATACAGGATATACACGGCAAACTGATGAAAGCTTTCAACATAGGAGATTTCCGCTGTGAGTGATAAGATAACTGAAAAGAAAAGCGCCAGCGCAGCAAAGCTTCCCGAGCACGGTCCCATTGACGAAAACGGCCGCGAAGTGCTGCTGTCGCTCAGAAATGTTGATATAACCTTCGGCAAGGGCGACAAAGCCGTCTATGCCGTAAAGGATGCCTCATTTGATATATACAAGGGCGAAACATTTTCTCTCGTAGGCGAGTCCGGAAGCGGAAAGACCACTATCGGGCGCGCGGTCATTCGCGTAAACCCCTGCTCAAACGGCGAGATCCTTTATAAAGGCGTGCGCATTTCCGGCAAGATCCCCCGTTCCCTCGACCGTGCGGTCATCCGTAATATACAGATGGTCTTCCAGGATCCCGCGGCGTCCCTTAACGAGCGCGCGACCGTAGACTATATCATTTCCGAGGGACTTTATAACTTCCACCTTTACAAAAACGAAGCCGACAGAGTCCGCAAGGTCGAACAGATCGTGGACGAAGTAGGCCTTCTTCCCGAGCATCTTACAAGATACCCCCACGAGTTCTCCGGCGGACAGAGACAGCGTATAGGTCTTGCCCGCGCCATGGTAATGGAGCCGGAGCTTGTCGTTGCGGACGAGCCTATCTCGGCTCTGGACGTTTCCATCCGCGCTCAGGTGCTCAACCTTATGAAGAAGTTCCAGAGAGAAAAGGGAACCACCTATCTCTTTATAGCGCACGATTTGTCCATAGTCAGATTTATTTCCGACCACATTGGCGTTATCTACAAGGGTAATATAGTTGAGGTGGCAGAGGCAGAGGAGCTGTTTGACTTCCCGCTGCATCCTTATACCCGCTCCCTTATTTCCGCAATTCCGATTCCCGATCCCATGCTTGAGAAGAACAAAGTGCTTTACACTTACGATCCTTCTATCCACGACTACAGCGAGGATAAACCCGAGATGGTATGCGTGGGACACAACCACTACGTGTACGGTAATAAAAAGGAGATCGAGGAGTATAAGGCGATAAGAGAAAAAAACGAGCCTCTCCGCACCATTGCCATTAACGATCCGAACGCACCCAAGGAAGAAACGGCAAATGCCGAAGATGATGTTCTCGACGATGCAGAGATTCTCAGCACCCCTCTGCACGATACGGGCAGTCTGTGGTATACAGTGCTTTCGTTCTTCCTGCCGATTCTCGGTATAATTGCGGGGCTTATATTCAAAAAGAAAAAGTACTTCCGCAATTTCAAAGCGTGCAGAAAAGGCGCGCTTATCGGCTTCGGAGTGCTTGGCGCCGTAATAATCCTGTTCCTGATAATGCTCATATTCGCAGGTATCTGACGGATATATGGGCCGAAAAACAAGATTACACAATACGGATAACAATCCGGGCGTCAGACCGCCTCTCAAGGTAGAGCTGTCCGAAAAAAACAAAAAGCTGAGAATGGCGGCGATCATCGGGTTTTTGGCAATTGCATTAATTGCATTTGCCATAGGCATGGTAAAGCTGCTTTCGACCGATCCGGGCTGGGCGGTCATATCTGCCACGACCTCCGAAAACGGCACGTGCGCAAACGAGTTCACTTTTCATTATTACCTGGGCGACAGTGGAATTTCCGCAACTGCCGAAAATAAGAAGCTGACCTCTAAGTACACAGAGCTTTGCGAAAACGCTTATCGGATCTTCAACAGTGACAGCACATTTTCGGATGTCGGCAATATCGCCTCTCTCAATAAGCACCCGAACGAGGCGGTCGAGATAGACAGCGAACTGTATGCAGCTCTTGAAAAGATAGCTTCTTCGGATAACCGCGGTATCTACCTCGGACCGGTGTACGGATATTATCAAAGCCTGTTCAACAGTGCGGACGATAACGATGCCGCTGATTTCGATCCGTTTGTAAACGGCGAGCTGAAAGAGTATTATAAAGATGTCGCGGCATTTGCTGCCGACAGCGAGCAGGTGTCAGTAGAGCTTCTCTCGGACAGCCGCGCGATACTCCATGTCTCCGATGAGTATTCGGCATTTGCCGAAGAAAACGGAATAAAGACATATATAAGCCTTTTCTGGATGAAAAACGCGTTTGTCGCGGACTATCTTGCCGCTTCTCTTGAGGATGCCGGATATACAAAAGGCGTTCTGTCAAGCTACGACGGCTTCAGCCGAACGCTCGGCGATATGAGCGGCGGCACTGAGAACGGCGAGACATATTCGCTGAACATCTACGCAAGGCTTGACAAAACCGTGTATTCAGCTGCAGTGCTCGGTTACGGCGGACGCCGCAGCACAGTCGTGCTGAAGGATTTTCCCGTGGCGGAGTCGGACACACTTAACTATTACGTTACTGGCAACGGTGACGTCAGATTTCCGTATGCCGGCGTATCCGACGGGCTCAGCCGGGCGGCAACGCCGTTTCTGGCGGCGTATTCTGAAAAATACGGCTGCGCGGATGTGCTTTTGCAGATCGCGCCTGTATATATTGCGGACAGCCTTGATGCAGACAAGCTTGAAAAGCTGTCGCAGAACGGCATCTGTTCCGTTTGGTGCGGCGGCGAGCGCATAATGCATACCGAAAAGGATATATCGCTGCGAAACCTTTACAGCGATTCAGCCGTAACATTCAAAGAAAACTAAAGAAAAAATCGCCGATGCTGCTGCATCGGCGATTTTATTTAGTTTACATACTCCATGAAAATGATGAAACCGAGTTGGATGCGTCATATTAAAATACTGCATAAGCTGATTAACCGAGCTTTATGCGGTCAATTTTACTGAGCGCATACGACCGGGTTCTGCCACTGTCCGTCACTTCCACAAAACCGTTTTCAAGTTCGGCGGTATAGCTCTCACCGTCCCGTGCCTTAATGTTCAGAATATCATATGTCCTGCGGTGCGTAATGTCAATCAGATCAATATCGCGACGTGTCAGCCTTCTGCCTGATATATCAAACACTAAAGAACTGTCGCGTATTATACAGCGCAGTTCTCTGCCGTAGATATATGTATAAAGATAGTCTGCCGAGCGGCAGTTGTTGAAAAATTTAGCAGTATCGCCGCTGTATGAGCTTTCACCGCCGCATTTTATGTACTCTGCAAGTTCTTTGATTTCGGTAAACCAAACATCATCGCCTTCAAGTCTGACAGTATCGGCATCCTCAAAAAATACGATCGTGTTGATCCATACTTTCTGATTCTGCTGCTTTTTTAAAAGGTAAACGGCGCGTTTCAACTGGACGAATGGTGATAGAGGTGTCTCAGTGTATATCTCCCCTGTCCATCTATCGACCTTTTCTTTTTTGATATGATTTATATTCCCCTCGATAGTACCGCACCAGCGTTTTACTTCAACCGCAAACAGCTTGCGGCGGTACAGTATCAGAAAGTCGATTTCCGCATCTCCGTCGTCGGACTCGATTATAATGTTGCGTTTCATTCTGCAGTCGGGAAGAATATGTTCTATTTCATAGGCAAATTCGTCTTCGCCGTAGCTGCCGTACTGCTTTTGCGGTGAAAACGGCGGAATAGGCACCTCCTGTCGGCGTATGCATGAGATTTTTATTTTGTGAAACAGCTTTAGTAATCCCATAGAGAGTATTCACCTCAGATGCTCATAAAATTTACAGTGAAAAATCGCAATAAAATCACGCTTTTTTCAGCACACCGGCAAACCAACCGTTTTCGCGGCGCTCGTCCACGAGCTTCCAACCGCTGTCGGAAAGGGCGGAGACCGTTTCGTCGGCGCGCTCCGTAATGATTCCCGAAACAATGAGAACGCCGTCGTCGGAGATATAATCACCTATGGCGGGCGCCATGCGGATAATAACGTCCGCAACAATGTTGGCGCAGCATATGTCATAGCCGCCGTCGATGCGATCGGTTCCCGCCAAAAGATCGGACACGGCGACCGTCACGTTTTCCGTTTTGTTGATCTCGACATTTTCTTTTGCGACGCGCACGGCGTTCGGGTCGATATCGCAGGCAAAGCAGCTTGCGGCGCCGAGCTTTGACGCGCATATGGCGAGAATTCCGCTGCCGCAGCCGACGTCAAGCATTTTGTCGCCGCGCTTAAGATACTTTTCAAGCAGGGCGGCGCAAAGGCGGGTGGTTTCGTGCGTGCCCGTGCCGAACGCCATTCCGGGATCCATAAGAACTACGATCTCGTCCTCGCCTGCCTCATACTTTTCCCAAAGGGGAACGATAACAAGCTTTTCGCCTGTCTTTATGGGCTTATAATACTTCTTCCACGAGTCTGCCCAATCTTCTTCGCTTACGCCGATGCATTCCACTTTGGCGGGAATGCTGAGAGTTTCAAAACGCGAGGTTATAAAGCCTACGGACTCTGCGGGATTTTTGATCTCCGGAATAAAGACGGAAACGCTTGAAATTGTTCTGTCCTTTTGCAGAAGTTCTTCGTCGATAAGATCGCCGTATACGCCGTCAAGCTCCTTGACCACGTCCGAATAATCTTCGATCATCAGCGAATTGTCCACCATGCTCATGACCGCGCTCATATCGTCAAGGTATTTGCAGTCGGCAGTAGCTTTTATCTGTATCCATTTATCCATAATTGCACCTCGTAAAATTGCTGCATATATTTTAGCATGAATTCGGCACATTTACAAGGTGTAATCGCAAATGGGGACGATACGCTGAAAAAGTAATACGTAGTTCGGTGAACTGCCTGAGGAGATGAGTGCGGTTTGGCGCGGTTGACATGGGCGGATATTCGGTGGGTGCGGGGCGGAGGAAGTTAAAATATGAGTGCAGCGCTTGAAAAAGCGCGAATATGTGGTATAATATGCGCAGGGATTTTGCTTAAAAAGCAAAATCAAGCTGCTTTGCCGCTTCCGCGCTATGCGCGGCTGCGCAATTGACGGCCTCGCGAAAATGTTTGTGCAAGCACACATTTTCGCTTTGTGGTATAATAG
>USKS01000008.1 GCA_900555345.1 uncultured Eubacteriales bacterium | reverse complement strand
CTGACCGGTAAGAGCAAACATCATTGCTTTGCTTTCGCTCTCTGAAAGATTTTTCTTGAAAGGCTCACCGCTCTGCGTGCTGCGTCTGTTTGCATATGCGGGAGCGCCGTTTTGCGGACGCGCACCCTGCGGGCGGGCGGGACGCTGAGATGCAGCCGTGCCGTTCGGCCTTTGAGCCGGGCGCTGCGCTCCGGGATTCTGCGCCGTACCGTAGCCGTTTGCGGGTGCGCCGTTTCTCTGCTGCGCTCCGTTATGCGGGCGGTTATACTGCGCGCCGCCTGCGGGACGTGCGCCGCTCTGCTGAGGCGCTCTGTTTGGAGTTGCCGCAGGACGCGCCGCGCTCTGCTGCGGACGGCTGTACTGCTGTGCGCCGTTTGCACGCCGATCCCCGGTGGGAGTGTATGCTGTTTCCGGCCTTCTCTGCGCTGGGCGCTGAGCGGGTGATGTGAACTGGGGAGCATCCTGCTGCGCGGAATAGGGATCGTTATACGAATACGCGTCGTTTCGTGCGCTCTGTGCGCCCGTGCCCGCGCTGCGGCGCGGAAGAGCGTCAAAACTGAAGTCTGCGCTCTCGTCCGTATTGTCTGCGGGAGCCGCAGTATCGGCAGGTTTTACCGGAACGGGGCGGCGCGGTGCCGCATTAGCAGCGCCAGTGCGGGGTGCGGTTTTCTCCTCATCCTGCGCCATGCCTATTTTTTCAAGTCGCGCACGGCGGGCAGCACTCTGCTCCTTCTGCTCTCTGATATAATTTTCTCTGAAATCATTTTCCATTTAGTCGGTACCAACCTTTTTGAATACGAATTTTCTCTGTATGTTGTAGCTTATAAGATAAAGAACGAAGTCGATAGGCAGCTTTATTATGGGCTGCAGCCATTTTTCGCTGATATGTGTCTGTACCCACGTAATATTCGAGAGCCCCAGTCCGGCATAAAACAGCGACACCGTGCTGACACCCAATATGCACGCCGCAAGCAGATAATACTTGACCATCGTCCATATAAGCTTTCCGCCGCCTTTATTAAATATATTGCGGTTTATGAAAAAGTTGAGCATGGATGAGACAATACGGGCGCTGACTGTCGGTATCAGCGTTGAAATCATTCTGGTATCGCCGTAAACGCTGACAAGCCAGTAATGCAGTCCCGTAAACAGCAGCCAGTCTACGCCGTAGCACACCATGGAGCTAAACATAAACTTCACGAACGATGTTGAAAAGATATACTTTATTATAAGCCAGTATATCTTTGCCGAATCACGGAAAACATGAAAATGTGACGAATCGTTATCGTCTATGTACACTGTCTGTATCTTGACCTCGGAGAACGGAATTCTCTCTCGTCGCATACCCAGAAGCACATTTGTTTCATACTCGTATCTGTCGCCGGCGATCTCAAGCATCATAGGCAGAAGGTTTGTTGGGATAGCCCGCAGTCCCGTCTGCGTGTCGCTGATTTTTATGCGCACGAAAACGCGGAAAACAAACGATGTGATGCGGTTTCCCGCTCGGCTTCTCGCAGGCACGTCAGGCTGCGAAAAATCGCGCACGCCGAGCACCATGTTGCCCGTGGTCTTCATTTCGGCAGCAAGCGCCGCCACATCCTCGGGTCTGTGCTGACCGTCGCCGTCCACGGTTATAACGCCCGCACCCTGCCTGTTGGCAAGATACCACGCGATCGCAGTCTTTATGGCTGCGCCCTTGCCGCGGTTTTCCTCGTGGGTGAGCACCGTACAGCTTTCGCGGCTCCGAAGCTCGTCAAAATATCTTTTATACTCTTTTCCGCCTCCGTCGTCGACCACGATGATATCCTTAAATCCGGCAGCCTCAAGACCGAGCACGGTACTGAGAAGCTTTTCATCGGGCTTGTACGACGGAAGTATTATTGATATTTCCTTATCATCCATAAAAGTTTATACTTCCTTTAATAGACTTAGTTCATATAGTCCGTCAGAAACTCGGACGGGATCGTATCTGTCACGTACTTTTTAAGCGACGCGAGAGATATACTGTTGTGATAATACGTTGCAACGGCGTGAGAAGCGGCAAGCTCCTGTGTATAATCTTTCAGAAGATATATTTTATTGTTATAGAAATTTGACGGATAGTGGCAGACTGTAGGTATAAACTGCGTATTTTCAACGGCAGTCTTTCCGCTCTTTTTCGTCATGTTGAATGTGAGTATGCCGCCGGGAACGTTGTAATCAAACGCCTGCTCGTGCACAAAGTTGCCGAGAGAATACGCGCACAGCACCTTTTTGCCGTCCTTGCCGTCAAGCCATTCTATGGGCTGAAGCACATGGGGATGATGACCGATTATAACATCCGCGCCCGCGTCCGCCATGATCTTTGCGTATTTTTTCTGTTCGTCATTGGGGGTCATTGCACCCTCGTCGCCCCAGTGCACGCTGACTATGACGAAATCCGCGTTTGCGGCAGCCTCGGCAACGTCGCCCGCAACGTCAGACTGTTTGAGGTACGGCGCCCAAAGTCCTTTGTTTGCGGGATCCTCGTTAAGGTTCGTGCCGTATGTATACGAAACGTACGCAATGCTTATGCCGTTTTTCTCGGTGTAGGTAATGTAGCGCCCGCTGCTTTTTTCCTCGTAGCAGCCGATGACAAGCGCGCCGCGCGCGTTCCAGTTGTCAAACGACTCGCGAAGCCCCAGCGCACCCTTGTCCAGCATGTGGTTATTTGCCATGTTTATAACGTCAAAACCCACATCCATGACATCGTATGTAAGATCAACGGGGCTGTTGAACGTAGGATAGGACTCGGGCTGAAAGCTTTGCGAAACGGGAGTTTCCTGATTTATAAACGCTATGTCGGCATTCGTAATTATGCTCTTTACGTTTTCGTAGATAGGAGCAAAATTATATGTTCTGCCGCCGGCATAAGCCTGAGCTGCGGCATCGCGGAACGTGCCGAAATATATTATGTTGTCGCCGCACGCGGCAAAGCTGACCGACGCATCGGGAGCGGCAGGCTCGGTATCCGCAGGCTGCGTCGTGTCCGGCGAAGTATCGTCGGTATTCTGAGTTGTATCCGGCGCGGCTGCAGTAACTTTTGCGCCGTCGGTGCGGCGGAGACCGCAGGAGGTGAGCAGCATTGCTGCAAGGATAATAAGCGACAAAACGCGTCTCTTCAAGCCATAATCCTCCAATATACAATATTTATATATATAATATCATATAATTTTGTTCAAATCAATAGTTGAGATGATATATTTGCGGATATACGGCTGCCGTTTTTGGGCATTATGTACTCTTTTGCGCCGCCGCGTTTTACCTCTCTAAAGTGAGAAACCGCAGTCCTTCATGTGTTTGTTTATCTCACGCAGTGCATTATTTTCTATTCTCGAAACATACGAACGTGAAATTCCCAGACGCTCGGCAGTCTCACGCTGGGTAAGCGCCCGCTTGCCGTCAAGCCCGTAGCGCATTATTATGATCTCCTTTTCCCTTTTGCCGAGCCCTGAGTTTATGTATTCAAGCGCCGCCCCGACTCTCATTTTCAGATGCAGATCGTCGGCTATGGTATCCTCGCAGCGTATAACGTCCATATATGTAAGCGGATTGCCGTCGCGGTCGGTGTCGATAGTTTCAAAAATTGAAACATCGTTCTGCACCTTTTTCTTTGATCTGAAGTACATGAGTATTTCATTCTGAATACACTTTGCACCGTAGGTCGCAAAACGCGTTCCGTTTTCGCAGTCAAAGGAATCCACTGCTTTTATAAGTCCCACCGTGCCGATGGATATGAGATCGTCCTGCGAGTCGCTGCGTGCGGAATAATATTTTCTGACAATATGCGCCACAAGGCGGAGATTGTGCACTATAAGCGTCTCGCGGGCGGCATCGTCCCCGTCGCGCATTCGACGAAGGCATTCGCTCTCTTCTTTTCTCGAAAGCGCTTCGGGAAAATTCTGTGCGGTGTCGGCGCTCAGCATAGCCGCGGACAGCAGCGCAAGTATCATATACAGTGTTTCCATACAGCCACCTTTAATTTTTCGTATTATTGCACCCTACTAACAGAATATATGCACAACGGCTTGACCCCGCGCACACTATGATGTAAAATAAGCGAAAAGACATTTTTCGTATGAAGGAGGCAGATACATGAAAAAGACCTCCCTTGTAATATGGGATTTCAACGGAACTCTGCTCGACGACACCGGCATAAGCATTGAAGCCATAAACACGGTGCTCAGCCGCCGCGGGCTGAAAACGGTGCAAAGCAAAGAAGAGTTTCAGAATATATTCACATTCCCCGTCGAAGAATATTACAGACGGCTGGGATTTGATTTTGAAAAAGAGCCGTTTACCGTTCCGGCAGACGAATGGGTAAAGCTGTACGACGAGAAAAAATTTTTCTCTCCTGCAGTAGAAGGCGCGCCCGAGACCGTAAAAAAGCTAAGCGGTATGGGTGTTCGCCAGATAGTGCTTTCCGCCTGCGAGAAAAATCTTTTGCGATCGCAGCTTGAAAAGATCGGCATCCTCGCCTGCTTTGACGAAATTCTCGGTTCGGACGATTTTTATGCCGCGGGAAAGCTCGGCATAGCGGCAGAATGGGTAGCGGCAAAGGATCCCGAAGTGCTGCGGGATGCTCTGTTTGTGGGAGACACGGATCACGATCTGGAATGCGCACGCGTCATAGGCTGCGGATGTGTACTGTACAGCGGAGGATTTATGTCCCGCAGCCGTCTTGAAGCGCTCGGTGCGCCTGTCATTGACGATGTTCGCAGAGTTTGTGATTTTATCGGGCAGAACGCCGGTAAATAAATTTTCGCTTTTCGGGCAAAATATACGAGGGGCAATATAAATACACCTCAATATTCCGAAAGGAAACGAAATTATATGGTAATGGACAGAATTGCTATGATACTCGTTATCATAGGAGCGCTCAACTGGGGCAGCATCGGTCTTTTCCGCTTTGATATAGTCGCGTGGATCTGCCAGGGTCAGGATTCGGTGATAGCAAGGGGCATATACACTCTTGTTGCACTCGCGGGACTCTGGTGCATCTCGCTTCTGTTCAGAAAGCGCGAAGCGTCGAGCTACAGCGAATAAGGCTCTGCCGCCCATGCTTCGCCGCATTTTGCGCCGAAGCGAAAAGCTGCCGCCGATGGAGACGCTCTGGGATTTCAGGCTCTCCGACGGCGGCGGTTTTTTATAATTGATCGGCTGCGCCGTGTATCCCGACAGCCGCGCGGAGAAAAAGCTGCGTACGGTATTTTGTTAATTTTTTCAAACCACTTGATTATCACGCGCGGATGATATATAATACTTGTACATTATTATTCGGAGGTCAATATGAACTTTATCAATACTTTTCTTTCCACAGAGGCCGCAACCGGCGGATTCATGGGATTCATGACCAAGTACGGCGGCACTATCCTTCTCGTTGTTGCCATGATCGCCATCTTCTATTTCTTCCTTTACAGACCCCAGAAGAAGCAGGAAAAAGAAGCTGCCGAAATGAAAAACAGCCTTGCGGTCGGTGACGAAGTCACCACCATCGGCGGCATTATCGGCGAAGTCGTTTCCATCAAGGACGAGACCTGCGTCATCGAGACCAGCAAGGATCACTGCCGTATCCGCATACTCAAGAGTGCTATCAGCAAGGTAGACGTTAAAGCAAGCGAGAAATAAGTAATACTTACAAAGCCTCCGCAATATCTTTTAGTAAAGGTATTGCGGAGGTTTTTTATGACACACGAAAAGACACGCCCTTCATTTTTGAAATGCTTTGTGCTCGGCACCGCCGTTTTCTTCATTGCCGCGGCAGTTTTTGTTCTTGTCGGCGCCGTGTGCGCCTATGCCTGTGACGATCCCGGCAGCGCCGTTAAGATCTTCGGTGTCGCGGCGCTTTACTGCGCGACGATAGCGGCGGGCGCCGCGTCATGCGCGAAAAGCGAGACCGTATGGCCGTCGGCTGCGGTCGGCGCGCTGATACTCGGAACGATCCTTATCGCATCGGCTTTCCGCCCCGAGGATGTCCGGGGCTACGGAGTCGGCATATATACGGTAATGCTGCTGCTCCTGCCGGCACTGTCGTTTGCCGCGGGGCTTTGCTCCCACGCGATCGCCGCGCGGCGGGAAAGCGGCAAAGCGCGCAGAAAGTCCCGCCACAGGCGCTGAGACGCGCGAAAGACTTGCAAAACCGCCCCAAAAAGCAATGAGAACACGGGGCGCACATTATAACGAGACTTTATTTTCGCCGCGCGGCATTGACAAAATGCGGCTTCGGCGTTAAAATATTAGACGCAAAATACAGAACATTACACTGTCCCGTTTATCGGACAGCCGAGGAATTATAAAACAGAAGGTGATATTATGTCAGAGATCAAAGGCGGGATCGGCGTTGAGGTCGATCACATATTCCCTGTCATCAAAAAATGGCTGTATTCGGAAAAAGAAATATTTTTGAGAGAGATCGTTTCCAATGCGTGCGACGCGGTCACAAAGCTCCGCAGGCTCATCTCTCTCGGTGAGGACGGCGCGCGCGATATCCCCGATGAGGGCTTTAAGGTAAGCGTTGAGCTCGACAAGGATGCCCGTACCATAACGGTCACCGATAACGGTATCGGCATGACTGAGGAAGAGGTTCAGAAGTATATCTGTCAGATAGCTCTCTCCGGCGCGCTTGATTTTATTCAGAAATACGACGGCGACAGCGGTGCGGACTCCGGTATTATCGGACATTTCGGCCTCGGATTTTACTCTGCTTTCATGGTAAGCTCCAAAGTCGATGTCATTACCCGCTCCTACAGCGGCGCGCCCGGCGTTAAAATGACCTGCGACGACGCGGGTTCGTACGTTATCGAAACGGACTATGCCGACGCGCCCGAGCGCGGAACGTCCGTAGTTATGCACATAAGCGACGAAGGCGAGGAGTATCTCGACGCCTCCGCCCTCAGAGGTGTATTGGACAAATACTGCGCGTTTATGCCTGTTGAGATATATTTTGAGGAGATAGGCAAAGAGGACGCGGGCGAGGACGGTGAAAAGAAAGACGAGCCCGTCAACGACACCCATCCTCTGTGGCTGAAGAATCCCTCCGACTGCACGGACGAAGAATACAAAGATTTTTATCATAAGGTCTTTCACGACTACCGCGAGCCGCTGTTCTGGATACATCTCAAGGCTGACTATCCTCTGAATTTCCGCGGAATTCTGTACTTCCCCAAGATAAATTCGGAGTTCGACTCGATCGAGGGTCAGGTAAAGCTTTATTATAATCAGGTATTCGTAGCCGACAATATCAAAGAGGTAATTCCCGAGTATCTGCTCATGCTGAAAGGCGTTCTCGACTGCCCCGAGCTGCCGCTGAACGTCTCCAGAAGCTATCTGCAGAACAGCGGTTATGTAACAAAGATCGCAAATCATATCGTAAAGAAAGTTTCGGACAAGCTTTCAGCCATGTTCCGCGACGACAGAGCCGCCTTTGAGGAAAAGTGGAACGACATCCGCACTTTTGTGGAGTACGGCTCCCTCAAGGACAGAAAGTTCTATGACAGAGTTTCCTCCTGCATTCTCATGCAGAAATGCGGCGGCGGCTTCTGCACGCTGGACGAATACCTTGACGGCGCGCCTGAGTCGCAGGGCAAAAAGGTATACTACGCCTCGGACGAGACCGCTCAGGCGGGATATATACAGATGTTTGAGAATGAGGGCATAACGATCCTTCTTCTCAGGCACATTATAGATACACAGTTTGCTCAGCTGGTTGAGAGCGTTCGCGACGGCGTTAAATTCTGCCGTGTTGACTCGGAGCTGGCGGATTCCATGAAGGGCGACGGCAGCGAAACTATTGACGGCGTTGCCGACATATTCAAAAAGATCGTTCCCGAAGGAACTGAAGTCGTATTTGAGGCGCTGAAGGACGAAACGCTGCCCGCCGTACTCAATGTCAGCGAGGAATCGAGACGTATGGAGGACATGATGAAGTTCTACAGCGTCGGCGGTGCGGCTCCTTCCTTCCCCACCCAATCAAAGCTTATACTGAACACAGCGTGCCCCACAGTTCGGGCGCTGCCGGATATGGACGGCGAGAAAGCGGCGCTTGTGGCAAAGCAGATATACGATCTGTGCCTTATAACCCAGAACAAAATGGACCCTGAAAAGCTTCGCGCCTTTCTTGCGGACAGCTACCGTGTGCTCGGAATGATATGACGGATACGCCATATAAGGCATCAGCCGAAACGGACGTTATAAAACAAAATACGGCAATTGCCGAAAAAGCATACGCCGACGGTGATGCCATACGTTCATGCCAGATCGCGGAGCTTGAACTGCAATTGTCAAAAAACGGTGCAACGCTTACCGCTACCGCGGTGCGCGACATATTCTCCGACATTTTCGGCAGCGATATTATATCAGCAGATTTTCTTGATTTCTGCAAACGCTTAAAAAGTGAGAACGTTGCGGACGCGGCGAATTTCCCCGTGATTTTGTCGGCGGACACGACTGCGCGCACGGACAATTCCCTTTCAAAGGCAGCTGCCGAAATTCTTTGCCCCGATGCGCGCGCAGACCTGTACAGTGATCTGAGAAGCGTGTGCGAAGCAGTATTTTACGAAAAGGCTGACTTTTGCATACTGCCGGTCTGCACGGCGGAGGATGGGTATTACCCCTCGTTCTTTCGGCTTGTCAAAGCATATGATCTGAAAGTGTGCAAATGCATGCCCGTAAGTATCGCGGGACGCGATGGCGCAACGTATTTCGCCTTGCTCTCGCGGGACATATGCTTGCCGGAGCGTACCTTCGGGAGCGTGCTGTTCTCTTTTAACGATAACGGCACAGTTCTTGCTGACTTGCTGAAAGCATTTACGGACTGCGGCTTTGCCGTTCCTCTTATATACAGCTTCCCCGACAGATACTCGCAGGACACCACCGAATTCACAGTGTGCGTAAAAGGTGACGGCGATATGAGCCGCATACCGTTTTTCCTTGATGCGGTGCTGCCGTCTCATACGCTTATGGGACTTTTCTGAATCATATACCACGTAATAATCCGCGCGGCAGTGCCGCGCAGCGAAAGGATGACCTAAATACCGATGAGAACCCTTGATGAATGCAAAAACGAGCGCCGCCGCTGGCTTGAAAGCGAGCGTGTTGACGAAGCCGCAAAAGCCGAGCTTTTGTCTTACAGTGACGAAGAACTTCGTGCCGCGATGAACGGCTACATGAACTTCGGAACAGCGGGACTGCGCGCAAAAATGGGTGCGGGCACCGCGCTTATGAATGTCTATACGGTAGCACATGCCACAAAAGCACTCGCAGACTACATTCTCAGCTGCGGCAGCGATGCCGCGCGCCGCGGAGTCGCGATCGCGTATGACAGCCGAATAAACTCCCCCGAATTTTCCATGCGAGCCGCCGAGGTTTTGTCCGCAGCCGGTATTACCGTATATCTTTACGGCGAGCTGCGTCCCACGCCTGTTCTTTCCTTTGCGCTGAGGGAGCTCGGATGCGTCGCGGGAATAAACATCACCGCTTCTCACAATCCGTCAGAGTACAACGGATATAAGGTTTACTGGGAGGACGGCGCGCAGATAGGACCCGAGCAGGCAAATGCCATAAGCGCTCTTATAGCAAAGACCGATATTCTCAGCGGTGTTCCCGCCGCAAGTGAGGCGAGACACGAGCTTATTCTCCCCATGCCCGCGGAAATAGATGAAAAATACCGTGAGTGTGTTCTGGCGCAGCAGGTGGATCCTTCAATGATCCCCGCAATGGCGGACAGAATGAAGATAGTTTATACTCCCCTGCACGGCGCGGGCATCACCATGGTGCCCGAGGTGCTGAAGCGCGCGGGAGTCAAAAACCTGTATATCGTAGAAAAGCAGTCTGTGCCCGACGGCAGATTTCCCACTCTCAAGTTCCCCAATCCCGAGTTCCCCGAGGCGTTCACCTTAGGGCGCGAGATCGCGGACAGAGAGGGCGCGGATCTTGTTATCGCTACCGATCCCGACTCCGACAGAGTGGGCGCGGCGGCACGCGACAAGAACGGAGAATTCCGCTGCATCACCGGCAACCAGATGGGCTCGCTGCTTCTTGACTATATCATAACCGCGCACCGCAAAAACGGTACAATGCCCGACGAGCCTTACGCCGTAAAGTCGATCGTTTCGACAGCTCTTGCGGAAGAGATCTGCCGCCGCAGCGGTGTTAAGATGTATGACGTTCTCACCGGCTTCAAGTATATCGGCGAGGTAATAAAACGTCACGAAGAAGAGTGTCACGGCAGCTTTCTTCTCGGCTTTGAGGAAAGCTACGGCTACCTGAAGGGCACATATGCCAGAGATAAGGATGCCGTTGTCGCAACGCTGCTCATATGCGAGATGGCTTCATACTACTCGCACAAGAATATGACGCTGTGCGACGCTGTAGACGATATGTTCCGCCGCTACGGGTGCTACTGCGAACGCACCGTAAGCTTTTATTTCGACACTCCCGACGGCAGCGAGCGCATGGCTGCAATGACAGCTGCGCTTCGTGCGGATGCACCCGAAAAGATCGCGGGACGCACCGTCAAAACAATAAGAGACTACAAAACGGCGACAATTACCGATACCGCCACAGGCAAAACTTCTCCCACAGGGCTTCCCTGCTCAGACATACTTTATTATGTCTGTGACGGCTGCATAACAGTTGTCCGTCCTTCGGGCACCGAGCCCAAGCTGAAAATATACTTCATGGCAAACGGTGCAGACCGCGCCGAGGCTGAGGGCAATATTGACGCCGCTCTCTCTTCCATGAAAGAAATCATGCATATTGAACAGTAATTTTCAGAGCTGCCTCTGCGCAAAAACCGCGCAGAGGCTTTTTCTTTTGACATACTGTTGCAATTTATCAATAGATGTGATATCATTATGGTAAATAATAATTACTTCGGACGGTATAATATGAACGACAAGACCGCGCCCCTGTTCCGCAAAGCCGGCAGAGGCTACAACAAAGACGATGTAAACGAATATATACTCTCCCTCAGCCGCAGGCTGAGCGAGGCGCAAAGCGCGCGCGATACCGACGCGGCAGCCCTTGCCGAGGCAAGAGCACGCTGCAATGAATATGCCGCCGCGTCCGCGGCACAGGGTGCCGAGCTTGCAAAGCTTCGCGCCGATACAGCCGCTCTTTCGGAAAAATGCAGGGCGCTTGAGGCAGGACTTGGCAGCTTAAAAAGCGAAAATATGCGTCTTGAGGATGATCTGGCGAGCGCCCGTGCCGAAGCCGACAGGATAAGCAGCGCATACTCGGGAATGTGCTCGAAAGCCGGAGAGATCCTCGCTATGGCAGGCAGCGCGGCTGACGACATCCTGCACCGCGCGGGTGATCGCGCGCATGAGATCATAAACGACGCCGATACGAAGAAAAACGATATGTTCCGCTCCATATCCGCCACGGCGGACGGTTTTACAAGCGACATCGAACGCTATATAAAATCAGCCACGGACGACTGCATGAAGAAGATCAACGAAACTATTGCCTCCGTAGGGAACAGCGGTCTTGAAAAAACTCCCGCGCAAAACGACGGCGGCTGCGACGGATCGGTCAAGTTTGTTGACGGAGACAGATTTTGAAAGAACAGACCGACTTTGCGGCGGTATACGCCGATATAGGCGCGCAGATACGCGCACTCAGAGTCGCCGCGGGACTTACGCAGTCGCAGCTGTGCGGCACTTATATAACGCGTAATATGCTCAGCCGCATAGAAAACGGCGCAGTGCACCCGTCGGTGGACACGCTTATTTATATAGCAAACAGACTCAGAGTCTCCCCCGCCTATTTTCTCTGCCTTAACGACGGAGAGCGGGAGCAGTTCAAAAAAAGCGGACGGATCAAAGACGCGAGAGCTCATTTTTTATCCGACGGATACGAAAAATGTTCGCAATTGCTGCGCGGCACAAAGGACCCCGAAGAAGCGCTGATGCTTTGTATTTCGGAAGGTCGGCTCGCCGTCGCCGACATAGAAAATAGCACCCTCGGCTCAGCCCTTACTCATATCAGAGCTGCGCGCGAGGCGGCATTATACACGACGCTTAAAGACGGACTTCTCTCAGAGATCGAACTGCTGGAGGGCTTCTGCCGGTTTTTATGCGGTGACACCGTACCGAAGCCGCACGAGGTACTGTGCGCGGGAAGCAGCATAACGGATACTTCTCTGCGCGCCTTTCTCTTCGGCGCCGCGCTGTACTTTGACGGATGCATCGACATTTCCCCCGCGGTTTCCGCCGTCCCCGAAAGAAGCGCATACGGCATGTGCATTGAAGCCTGCCGCCTGACTCTCTGCAAAGACTACACCGCGGCACTGGAAATTCTAAACTCTGCCCGTGATTCGGCACAGAGTTCGCTTTGCCGGCGTCTTTCCATGTCCCTTTCGGAGGTTTGCTTTCGCGAGACGGGTGATTTTCGCCGTGCCTACGAGACGGCAAGTGCCGTTCGCGAGTTCACCGAGAGCTGTAAAAAACAGCTTTCACGGTAATATGACATTCAGCAGCCGCAAAAGCGGCTGCTTTTATTTTTTTGTTAAGACTATTTTTCAAAAACTATTGAAATAAAATGCGTTTCGGTCTATAATAAATTAGAATGGGGCAGAATGGTAAATTGCCGAGTCCCGACAAAAAATTATTAAAAATTTATAACATATACGGAGGAATTTTAATGGAGAAGAATCAGTTCGAAAAGATACTTGACACTATAAAAGATGTCAGTATCAAAACAGTGTCTTCCCTGCGCGAGCTTTTGCAGACTGTTGACGCGAACGCTGCGGCACCCGCCTCGGGAAGTCTCAATGCGCGCGGCCGCATTGAAGCGATCTTCGACAAGGGGACGTTTATGGAAAGCGGAGCATATATCCGCCGCCGCGCAAACGAGCTCTGCGCCGACAGCGACGCTTTTGAGGGCGTTATCTGCGGCTGGGGATCGGTGAACGGCCGCCTTGTATTTGCTTTCAGCCAGGACTATGCGCGCACAAAGGGCGCGCTTACCGAAGCTCACGCCGAAAAGATCGCCGAGATCTACCGTCTCGCAATTGAAAACGGTGCGCCCGTTATAGGCATTTTCGACTCTGCGGGAGCATACCTGCCCGAGGGAGTCAGAGCGCTTGCGGGCTATTCCAAAGTAATGAACTGCGCCGCAAAAGCCTCCGGAGTTATTCCGCAGATCGCAGTCGTTCCCGGTGTTTGCGCAGGCAGCGCCGCGGTCATCGCCGGCATGTTTGACTTTATCGTAATGTCCGAGAAAAACAGCAGCCTTTCCTTTAACGCGCCTTTTGCCGTCGGAAATGAAGTCGGCACATCCGATTTCGCCGCAAAGAGCGGCATGGCGGCGCTCTGCGGTGCCGACGACGCAGACTGCATCGCAAAAGCAAAACTGCTTCTTTCCTACCTGCCCATGAACAACATGGAGGGCACCGTTGAGGAGCGCAGCCGCGACGACGCAAACAGACTTTGCGATCTCACCGCCTACAAGGACGGCGGCGACGTTTCCCTTCTCATTTCCGCTGTTGCCGACGAAGGTAGATTTATTGAGCTTTACAAAGACTTTGCCCCCGAAATGGCTTGCGGCTTTGTCTCCATGAACGGCACCGTTTGCGGTGTTGCTGCCGACAGAAAGTCCGTGGGCGGCGGAGTTCTCTCCGCAGACGCTGCGCGCAAAGCTGCAAGGCTCGTATCCTTCTGCGACAGCTTTGATATTCCCGTTATTTCCGTTCTCGATTCCGCGGGTCCCGACGTTTCCGCCGAGGCGGAGGCTTCTCCCTACGCGGCGGAGCTCGCGAAGCTTGCATTCGCATATGCAAATGCAAAGTGCCCTATGATCACCGTTATTGCCGGCGAAGCATACGGCGCGCACTTTGCACTTATGGGCGCAAAGGCACTGGGAGCAGATGTCGTTCTTGCGCTTGAGGGCGCAAAGACAGGCGCTATGAGCGCAGATCGCGCTGTGGCGTTCCTGTGGAACGATCAGATTACGGCTGAGGTCAGCCGCGAATCCCTCGAGAAGAAATGGAATGAGACAGTTGCATCTCCCGTCTCTGCTGCCGCCTGCGGCGCTGTAGACGACATCGTTGCGGACAGTGAGCTGAGACAGCGCATCTGCGCTGCCGTTATGATGCTCAGCGCAAAGAGCAAGTGCGCACCCGCAAGACGTCACGCAAATATGCCTCTGTAAAGGAGGAACATTATAATGCATTTTAACAGTGTTACCGTTTTTATGGCTTCGGACGCGATGAATTTCGGCGAGAGAATAACATACGGCGGTCAGGTATTTCTTATAGGAATATGCACCGTATTTGCCGCTCTTGCCCTGCTTTGGGGAGTTATCAGCATATTTAAAATCTTTATGTATGACATTCCTCAGAAAAGGATAAAGAAGAAAGCCGAAGAAGAGCTTATGGCGCACTGCGTCGAAAGCGACAGTGCAGCAAGCGTCGAGGCTGCAGTACCCGCGAACCCCGCACCCACCGCTGAAGCCGATAACGCGCAGCTTATCGCCGCTATCACGGCAGCAATTACCGCATACAATACAGACCCCGAAACAGGATGCGCGCTTCCCTTCCGCGTGGTATCGTTCAGACGCTCAAAGGGCGCGAACGGCTGGAACGGCGCAGACGATAACGAAGTAATCTGACAATATCAACGCCAAAGGCGTACATGGAGGTTAAATTATGAAAAAATATAATGTTACAGTTAACGGCACTGCCTACGAGGTAGTTGTAGAAGAAGTCGGAGCAGGCTCCGCAGCCCCTGCAGTTCAGTCCGCACCGGTTCAGACCGCCGCTCCCGCTCCCCATCCCGCACCTCAGCCTGCGGCAGCTCCCGCTCCCGCAGCACCGGCAGCAGGAGCGCAGGGATCCGTCAAGGTCACGGCTCCCATGCCCGGCACCGTTCTTCGAATGAACGTAAAGGTCGGCGACACCCTTGAGCCTAACGGTCTTGTATGCATCCTTGAGGCTATGAAGATGGAGAACGAGATATTCAGCGAGCACGGCGGCAAAGTCATCTCCGTAAACGCACCCGCAGGCACCGCCGTTCAGTCCGGCGACGTTATCGTAACTCTCGGCTGAGCCACCCGAAGCTCTCTTTAATTCTTTGAAAGGATACTGAATAAATGCTTGAAAGTATTTTGAATTTCCTGCAGAGTACGGGTGTCTACAAACTGTTTTCGCACGTCGACACGGACACGCTGAAAACCATTATCATGTTCGTTATAGCCGGAGTGCTTGTATACCTTGCTATCGGCAAAGGCTTTGAACCGCTTTTGCTGCTTCCCATCGCCATCGGCATGGTGCTTACAAACCTCCCCGGCGCAAACATGTTCCACCTGGACTACTTCATTGCCAAGGATATCGACTACGGCAATGTACTTCACAATGGCGGCTTCCTTGATATACTTTATCTCGGAGTAAAGCTCGGTCTGTACCCGTCTATAATATTTATAGGTATAGGCGCCATGACCGATTTCACGCCCCTTATCTCCAATCCCAAAAGTCTGCTCATGGGCGCGGGCGCACAGCTCGGCGTATTCTTTGCGTTCTTCCTGGCTCTCGCCTCCGGCGCTTTTACCCCGCAGGAATCTGCCGCAATAGGTATTATCGGCGGCGCTGACGGTCCTACGGCAATTCTTGTTACAAAAGTGCTTGCACCGCAGCTTCTGGGCGCTATTGCAATCGCGGCATACAGCTACATGGCGCTGATACCTATGATACAGCCGCCTTTCATGAAGCTGCTTACCACAAAGAAAGAGCGCCTTATCAGAATGAGCGCCCTGCGTGACGTTTCCAAAACCGAGAAAATCGTATTCCCCGTAATGGTAACCGCAGTCGTCGGCCTTATCGTTCCCGACGCGGTCCCCCTTGTGGGCTGCCTTATGTTCGGCAACCTGCTCAATGTCTGCGGTGTCACCGACAGGCTTTCAAAAACCGCACAGAACGAGCTTATAAACATAGTTACCATCTTCCTGGGTCTCAGCGTGGGCGCGACTGCAAGCGCAGACAACTTCCTCAGCATTAAGACCATACTCATTATTCTCTGTGGACTTGCTGCCTTCTGTATTTCCACCGTCGGCGGACTTCTCACCGCAAAGATAATGAACGTTCTCACGGGCGGAAAAATCAACCCTCTTATCGGTTCTGCGGGCGTATCTGCAGTGCCTATGGCTGCCCGCGTTTCCCAAAAGGTCGGACAGCAGTATGACCCCTCCAACTTCCTGCTTATGCACGCAATGGGTCCCAATGTTGCCGGAGTTATCGGCAGCGCTGTTGCTGCCGGCGTGTTCCTGTCATGGAGCTGGTAATCTAAGAAAGGATACTGTATATAATGGCTAAAGTTAAAATTACGGAAACCGTGCTGCGCGACTCACATCAGTCCCTTTTCGCAACACGTATGACCACCGAGGAAATGCTTCCCATTCTTTCCGAGCTTGATAAAGTCGGCTACCACTCCCTTGAGGCATGGGGAGGAGCCACATCTGTCTCTTATACACATCTGACGCTGCCGACGAT